>NZ_VPEY01000017.1:0-56357 GCF_013416935.1 Acinetobacter sp. YH1901141
TAGACAAAATGACACCAAATGAGTTTTACTATGATCAGCTACCCCAACAAAACAAGGTGGCTTAACTAGAGCGGAATATCACTTATAAATACGCTTTTAGTTGTTCAAACAAGTGGAACCACCTCTTTTGACGGCCAGTTTAAATAAAAACGGACTGATTTTATTGCTGGCTTGTAATTCTATAAATTCTAGCCAAAGTTCGACTAAGTTTTTACGCTGCAACACATCCATTTGTTGAATATCAGTATATTGCGCGTGATCATGTAAAAACTCGGACAGATGAATCAATAACTGTTTAAATTGTTGATGTTGATTGCCAAATAAGCCATAAGGCCAGTTTTCATCTACCCCAATTTTTGGTGCTTGGTCAATTTGTAAATAACTGCTTAAATGCGCAGCCAATTGTCCATATTGCATGCCATGCATGGCAGTGGTTGCCCCCATGGAATAGCCAATCAGTTTAAATTGTTGCAGGTTCTGTTGTTGAAGCAGACTGTTTAAATCTTGCCAATGGCTCGAAATAGCATCCAGTTCTGGAACGGCACACAGGTTTGAACCCCCAAAACCACGCCAGTCTGGAATAATAAAACGATACTGCTTTTTATGTTGATACAGAAATGGCAACCATTGCCAACTGTGCATGCCTAAACCTGAAAGCACAACCACAGGCTCACCTTGACCAAATTCACGTACAAATAGAGCTTCGCCATCGGGCATGCGGTAAAAAGGCATCAGCATTTCCTTGCATGGTTGTAATTAAAGATGCGTTATTCTTTATAGCATAGCCTGATCATTTCTGTATGGTGAGCAACCCTGATTTCACATTGATGTGGTTGCTATTACTTAAAAATATACTTTTAAGATGAGGCTTCGGCATCAAACTTTTTCAGTTCAGGAATCACATTTTCTAGCCATTCAATCCAGCCAATTTCCTGATCTATCCCTAGCTGCAAAATCATTTTATGAATATACAGGGTACGGTTGTTCGCAGGTGCTTGACTAAAGTCTTTGGCAAAAATCTGTTGATAGGTGTGCAACTTGGCTTTGTGAAGCAGCAAATGTCGTTCTAGTTCGGGTAAGACGCTGTTGCCGCCAAGTTGGGCTTCGGCACGTAAACGTACCATAAGTTCTTCGCGTAATTGTGCAGGCGGGCTTTGCTCGACCATCCAGTTTGCCAGTTCATGCCGCCCCAAAGCTTCTACCTGATAGGTTTTGCTACGACTGCTAGAATCTTCATCTTCTAAGGTTGAAATCCAACCTTTTTTCAGCATGGTATTTAGTTCGCGATAAATTTGTTGATGGGTCGCATTCCAGAAAAACCCCATAGAGCGGTCAAAACGGCGTGCCAATTCAATACCGTTACTGGGTTTTTCAATTAAACTGGTCAATAAAACGTGAGCGAGCGACATAAACAGAGCAACTTTATTTTTTTCAGCTTTAATTATGCAACATGTTGCATAAAAATTAAATCTAGAATATAAAAGTATGCAACAAGTTGCATTAAGCATAAAACAGCCAGCATTTTTGCCAGCAGGGAGATTCTATGTCTGACTATCCACATTTACTTGCGCCTTTAGATTTAGGCTTTACCACTTTAAAAAATCGGGTCTTAATGGGTTCAATGCACGTTGGACTAGAAGAAGCACCGGGTGGATACGAACGTATGGCGGCTTTTTATGCAGAGCGTGCCAAAGGTGGCGTTGGGCTGATTGTAACAGGTGGTATTTCACCGAATGATGCAGGCTTAACCTTTGCGGGCGGCAATAAACTTGATACTCGTCAAGAAGCAGAAAAACATAAAGTGGTGACTCAGGCTGTGCATGATGCAGGCGGAAAAATTGCTTTACAGATTTTACATACGGGACGTTATTCCTATCAGCCCGATATTGTCGCACCGTCAGCAATTCAGGCACCGATTAACCCAAGTAAACCACATGCTTTAACTTCGGCAGAAGTGCAGCAAACCATTGCAGACTTTGTGAACTGTGCCAAATTGGCACAATACGCAGGTTATGATGGTGTCGAAATCATGGGCTCGGAAGGGTATTTAATTAACGAATTTATTGCTGCACGTACCAACCACCGTGATGATGAATGGGGCGGCAGTTATGAAAACCGTATCCGTTTTCCAATTGAAATCGTAAAACGTACCCGCGCCGAAGTCGGTGAAAACTTCATTATTATTTATCGTTTGTCGATGCTGGATTTAGTCGAAGGCGGTTCAAGCTTTGAAGAAGTGGTGCAGTTGGCACAAGCTATTGAAAAGGCAGGTGCGACTATTATCAATACTGGAATTGGCTGGCATGAAGCACGTATTCCAACCATTGCCACAAAAGTACCGCGTGCAGCCTTTACATGGGTCACAGAAAAACTAAAAGGCTTAGTCAAAGTGCCTTTAATTACCTCAAACCGTATTAATACCCCAGAAATGGCAGAATACGTATTGGCAGCAGGACATGCCGATATGGTGTCTATGGCACGTCCAATGTTAGCCGATGCGTTCTTTGTGCAAAAAGCAGAACAAGGTCGCAGTGATGAAATCAACACGTGTATCGGTTGTAATCAAGCCTGTTTAGACCATATTTTCTCTATGAAAATTGCTTCGTGTTTGGTTAATCCACGTGCTTGCCATGAAACAGAACTGATTTTTAAAGAAGCAACTCAAACTAAAAATATTGCGGTGATTGGCGCTGGGCCTGCGGGTTTAAGCTTTGCGACCTATGCTGCAGAACGAGGTCATCAGGTCACCATTTTTGAAGCATCTAACCAAATTGGTGGACAATTCAATATTGCCAAAACCATTCCGGGCAAAGAAGAGTTTTATGAAACTTTGCGCTATTTCAAGCGTCAAATTGAGCTGCAACCGAATATTAAATTACAACTGAATCATTCTGCGACTTTTGAGCAACTAGAAAATTCTTCATTTGATGAAATTGTAGTGGCAACAGGGGTAACACCACGCCAGCTTGATATTCCAGGCATCGATCATCCTAAAGTATTGTCATATATTGAGGTGCTGAAAGAGCGTAAACCTGTAGGGCAACGTGTCGCAATTATTGGTGCAGGCGGTATTGGTTTTGATACTGCGGAATATTTAAGCCATGAAGGTGAAAGTGGCAGTTTAAACCCTGAAAAATTCTACGATGAATGGGGAATTGATACCAATTATGCGCATGTCGGTGGTTTAAAAGCAGCAAAAGTTGAAGAATCGCCACGTGAAATTTATTTATTGCAACGTAAAGCATCATCCGTGGGTGCTGGCTTGGGTAAAACAACAGGCTGGATTCATCGTACAGGTTTAAAAAACCGTGACGTTAAAATGATTGCAGGGGCAAGTTATGACCTGATTGATGATCAAGGCTTGCACATCACCGTCAATGGTCAAAGTACAGTGCTCGAAGTTGATCATGTGGTGATTTGTGCAGGGCAAGAGTCTTACACCGCCATGTATGAGCAATTACAGGCAGCAGGCAAAAATGTGCATTTAATTGGTGGGGCGAAAGAAGCAGGCGAGTTAGATGCCAAACGTGCAATTCGTCAGGGTGCTGAATTGGCAGCGAAAATTTAATGTAATTCCTTCTCCCTCTCCTTTGGGAGGGGGCTGGGGAGAGAGTTAATAATCGCTTCTGCCCAGTGCAGCAGTGCTTCAGTCTCACTCAGGGACTCTGCATAGAAATGAAATATCAAAACAAAAAAAAGGAACTTAACATGACTTTGGAAACAACAAAATTAGCGGTACAGCGTTGGCATACAATGCTGCAAAACCATGATATGTCTATTTTGAGTGAATTGCTGGCAGATGATGTGGTGTTTCGTTCACCTGTAGCGTACCAACCTTATGCGGGTAAACAAGTGGTATTTTTTATTTTGACCAATGTAATTCAGGTCTTTGAAAACTTTACTTATCACCGTGAGTTTTATACTGAAGATGGTTGCAATGTTGTACTTGAATTTTCCGCCAATGTGGGAGATAAAAAACTTAAAGGAATTGATATGATTCAATTCAATACACAAGGACAAATTGTGGACTTTGAAGTGATGATTCGCCCGAAAAGTGGTTTAGAGGCATTGGCTGTGCAAATGGGACAACGTATGGCTGCCTTTATGCCAACCGAAAAATAAAATACCGCGTGTGTATGGCAATGAAGTTGTTTTATAGAAATCGGTTTCGGGTTGGCATGCTTGAAAGTGCATGTATTGCTTGGGAGTAAAATGATGTCTACATTACAAAAAATAGCGAAAATTACACAAGCGGTTTTAGATCAGGTCACAGGCGCAGATTTACCGACGTTGTATTATCATCCACATGGAGAAATCCGTCGGGTATTGGATTATTTACCACAGCTCAAAGAAAAATACCGTCCAACACCGTGGCTGTCCAATACACATGCGCATCTTTTATATTTTGATTTAATTAAAAAGAAAACCATTCGTCAGCAGTATGATCGGGTTGATCAACTCACTATGCAAGATGGCGGTATCACCGCAGTTGCTTGGGTGGGTTATAACTTACCTGCAGATACTCCCACAATTGTTTTAATGCATACCATTACAGGTTCTTTGGAAAGTATGCGTGAGTTGGTGCGCGATTTACATCAGCAGACACAGTGGCGTATTGCCTTATGTTTACGTCGTGGGCATGGCAATTTACCTATGCCTGTACCACAAATGAATCTGTTTGGTTCGACGCATGATTTGCGTGAACAAATAGTGTTTATTCAGCAACAATTTCCACAATCTGAATTATATGCTGTTGGTTCTTCCGCAGGGACAGGATTATTGGTGCGCTATTTGGGCGAAGAAGGCGAGCAAACCCCAATTAAAGCCGCGTTTGCACTGTGCCCAGGATATAACACTGAACTAGGCTTTCAGCATGTGCATCCTTTTTACAGTAAAGTGATGACCAAAAAATTATTCCAGTTTTTTATTCAGCCCCATCAGGACATTTGGCAAAACGTAAAATCTTTATCGCAAGTGTTAAGTGCGACTACATTGGCAGAGTTTGAAAAGGCGTATTTTGAATTGGCGGGTTTTGAAGATTATGACAGCTACACACAAGCCATTAACCCAATTTATGTGTTTGAGAATGTCAAAATTCCGCTTATGGTTTTAAATGCAGAAGATGACCCAGTGTGCCACATCAAAAACTTTGATCCTTATAAAGAAACCATACGGAAAATGCCAAATATTATGGTAGTGACGACCCGTAAAGGCAGTCATTGTGGTTTTTATGAAGGTGTCGGTTTTACTAAATCTTGGGCATCGCGTTTAATTTCTAATTATTTTAAAGTGCAATCGCAGTTGCTGCAGGCAAGTTAAAGTGAAGCGCACAAACCTATATAGAAATAGGTAGCTGTATTGCAAATGTATTCACGAGTTATCTCAGCGAAGACTCATCCAAATGAATAAAAAACCCAGTACACAATGACTGGGTTTTTTAACGTCAATTCAAATCTAAGATAAGAACTTACACCTTAAAACTGACTTTAACTTAAAGCTTAGTTTTAAGTGAGCACTTAGTTCTCAAGTGCTGGGGTTGCAGCAGCAATCGCAGCGGCAACAGCATCATCTTCAGATTGAGCACCTGTGTTATTGCTTGGACGTGCTTGAGTTGGTTTATCTTCTGCTACAGGAGCTGCCGCTTTCGGCGCAGGCGCAGGTGCAGCAGCAGGTTGTGCAGGTGTTTCACGACGGATTTCAGTTGTGGTGTTCGCTGTTTCAGTGCGCTCCACTTCTACCTGTGCAGGCGCTTCTGGTTCAGCATCTTGAATGTTTTCAACAGGTTCTAGTGGTTCAAATTGAGCAGTTTCAGTAGTTTGTTCAGTTTGAACCTCTACTTGTTCTTGCTCATCTTGCTTTGGCTGTTCTTTTTTTACACATGCAGTTAATAACAACGCCGTTGCAATTGCACCACAAATTAAAAGTTTCTTATTCATAATTGCACAAAATAAAAGATCGGATAGACGGACGTATTATAGCAATAAAATGACAGATGAAAATCCTCTCAAGAAGTTCTAATTTTTTATAGGAAATGCTGATAGAATAACCAATTGTTTATTGTTCTATGAATTGATGCGGAATGACTTTGCTTTATTGGTGCAGAGTAAAGTAAAATTGCGCAACATTGCAGGCCGATTTAGGCTCGATTGTACGAGAAACCCAATGACCCATTTTATTTTCGTGACTGGTGGTGTAGTTTCATCACTAGGTAAAGGTATTTCAGCTGCTTCAGTTGCTGCACTTTTAGAAGCCCGTGGTTTAAAAGTAACCATGGTCAAAATGGATCCATACATTAATGTCGATCCAGGGACAATGAGTCCTTTCCAACATGGTGAAGTTTTTGTCACAGAGGATGGTGCCGAAACTGACTTAGATTTGGGTTATTACGAACGTTTCTTGCGTCGTGCGAAAATGACCAAGTTAAATAACTTTACATCTGGTCGCGTGTATCAAGACGTTCTAAACAAAGAGCGCCGTGGTGATTACTTGGGCGGTACTGTTCAGGTGATTCCACACATTACCGATAATATTAAAGAACGTGTACTTCGCGCTGGCGAAGGCTACGATGTCGCAATCGTAGAAATTGGCGGTACAGTAGGCGACATTGAATCTCTCCCATTCATGGAATCTGTACGTCAATTGATGGTGGAATTAGGGCATAAGCGTACTATGCTCATGCACTTAACTTTATTGCCATATATCAAATCTGCGGCAGAGTTAAAAACCAAGCCAACTCAACACTCAGTTAAAGAATTGTTATCTATCGGTATTCAGCCAGATATTCTCATCTGCCGTACTGAACATGATGTTGATGCTGACACTACCCGTAAAATTGCGTTATTTACCAACGTAGAAGCACGTGCGGTTGTGGTATGTAAAGATGCCAAAACCATCTACCAAATTCCGCGTACATTCTATGAACAAGACGTTGATGATTTAATTTGTGAGCGTTTTGGCTTCAATGATCTTCCAGAAGCAGATTTATCTGATTGGGATAACGTAGTTGATGCATTATTGAACCCTGAATACAGCGTTCGTGTGGCGATGGTGGGTAAATATGTTGAACTGCCAGATGCCTATAAATCTGTAAACGAAGCATTATTGCATGCGGGTATTCAAAACCGCGTCAAAGTTGAAATTGACTATGTCAATGCAGAAGACCTTGAAAGCCAAGACGTTAATACTGTACTTAAAGATGCCGATGCAATTTTAGTTCCGGGCGGCTTTGGTGAGCGCGGTACCGAAGGTAAAATGCAAGCCATCAAATATGCACGTGAAAACGGTGTCCCATTCTTGGGAATCTGTTTGGGTATGCAATTGGCTGTGATTGAATATGCACGTAATGTGGCAGGTATTGCCGATGCAAGTTCAACAGAGTTTAACCGTTCGACTAAGTCGCCACTTATTGGTTTGATTACTGAATGGTTAGATGAGCGCGGCGAAGTTCAACAGCGTTCTGTCGATTCTGACTTGGGCGGCACTATGCGTTTAGGTGCACAAAAATCTGAATTGGTTGAAGGTACCAAAACTCGTGAAGTGTATGGTTCTGCAGAAATTGTAGAGCGCCATCGCCATCGCTATGAAATGAATAACCGTTATATTCCTGTGCTTGAAGAAGCAGGTCTTAAAATTTCGGGTTATTCACCAATTCAGCACTTGGTTGAAACTGTTGAAATTCCGCAACATCCTTGGTTTATTGCGGTACAATTCCACCCAGAATTTACCAGCTCGCCACGTGATGGACATCCATTGTTTGCTGGCTTTATCGGTGCGGCAAAACAACAGCATCAAAAAACCAAATAAGATGGCTTTAGGGATAAACTAGGAAGTTGAAATGTCACAATTAAAACCACAAGAAATTGTACGTTTGGGTGATATACAAATGGCGAATCATTTGCCATTTGTATTGTTTGGCGGCATGAATGTACTTGAGTCTAAAGACCTTGCATTTGAAATTGCTGAAACTTATGTGGATATTTGCACACGCTTAAATATCCCGTATGTATTCAAAGCCAGTTTTGACAAAGCCAACCGTTCTAGCCTGAACTCATTTCGTGGTCCCGGTTTAGAAAAAGGTATTGAATGGCTGGCTGACATTAAAAAGCATTTTAATGTGCCAATTATTACCGATGTGCATGAGCCGTATCAGGCTGCGCCTGTGGCAGAAGTGGCAGATATTATTCAGCTTCCTGCGTTTTTAAGTCGCCAAACCGATTTGGTTGAAGCGATGGCAAAAACTCAAGCCATTATCAACATCAAAAAAGCACAATTCCTTGCGCCGCACGAAATGCGTCATATTTTGCATAAGTGTTTAGAAGCAGGGAATGACAAATTGATTCTTTGTGAGCGTGGTTCAGCATTTGGTTACAACAACTTGGTTGTCGATATGCTGGGCTTTGACATCATGAAAGAAATGAATGTACCTGTGTTCTTTGATGTAACCCATGCTTTGCAAACTCCGGGTGGTCGTGCAGATTCGGCAGGTGGTCGTCGTGCACAAATTACCACCTTGGCACGTGCAGGTATGGCAACTGGCTTGGCAGGTTTATTCCTAGAAGCACATCCTGAACCAGAGCAGGCAAAGTGTGATGGCCCATGTGCATTGCGTCTATCACAACTTGAGCCGTTCTTGGCACAGCTTAAAGAATTGGATACCTTGGTAAAAGGTTTCCAAAAGCTAGATACACACTAAATTAGATCCATATTAAATTATAGACTCATTGATGCCTAAAGCACACGTTATTAATCAACTGAGGAATTGTTCATGAGCCAAATCGTTGACATTCGTGCACGTGAAATTTTGGACTCTCGTGGTAACCCAACCATCGAAGCAGACGTAATCTTAGCATCTGGCGTAGTTGGCCGTGCATGTGCACCATCAGGTGCTTCAACTGGTTCTCGTGAAGCTCTAGAACTTCGTGATGGCGATAAAGCACGTTACTTGGGTAAAGGCGTTAAAACTGCGGTAAATAACGTCAATACTTTAATTCGTGATGCTTTACTTGGTAAGTCTGTGTTTGAACAAAAAGACATCGACAACACCATGATTGCGCTTGATGGTACTGAAAACAAAGAAAAATTAGGTGCTAACGCAACTTTAGCCGTGTCTTTGGCTGCTGCGCGCGCTGCTGCTGATGAAAAGAAAATTCCTCTTTTCCAATACATCGCAGACCTTCGTAACAACAGCATTTTAACCATGCCTGTACCAATGATGAACATCTTAAATGGTGGTTCACACGCAGACAACAACGTTGATATTCAAGAGTTCATGATTGAGCCAGTGGGCTTTACTTCATTCTCTGAAGCATTACGTGCTGGTGCAGAAATTTTCCACTCATTAAAATCTGTATTGAATCAAAAAGGTTTAAACACAGCAGTGGGTGATGAAGGTGGTTTTGCGCCAAACTTACGTTCTAACGAAGAAGCAATCACAGTTATTCTTGAAGCTATTGAGAAGACTGGCTACAAAGCGGGTTCTGACATCATGTTGGCGCTTGACTGTGCATCTTCAGAATTCTACAAAAATGGTCAGTACATTCTTGCAGGTGAAGGCAACAAAGCATTCACAAGCAACCAATTCTCTGACTATTTAGCTGGTCTTGTAAATCAATATCCAATTATCTCAATTGAAGATGGTTTAGATGAGTCTGATTGGGAAGGTTGGTCTTACCTCACTTCGATCTTAGGTGACAAGATTCAATTGGTCGGTGATGACTTGTTCGTTACTAACCCGAAAATCTTACAACGCGGTATCGATGAAAAAGTAGGTAACTCAATCCTGATCAAGTACAACCAAATTGGTACTTTGACTGAAACGCTTGATGCAATTTACCTTGCGAAAGCCAATGGTTACACAACTGTTATTTCACACCGTTCAGGTGAAACTGAAGATTCTACAATTGCGGATCTTGCAGTAGGTACAGCAGCAGGTCAAATCAAGACTGGTTCACTGTGCCGTTCTGACCGTGTAGCAAAATATAACCAATTACTTCGTATTGAAGAATTGACGAATGCTGCATATCGCGGTAAAGCTGAGTTCAAAGGTTTGAACTAAGCGAAATCAGTAGATGTCATTATTAAATGTATTTGACTCCAAAGCGAGTAAAGCATTGTTGGGCCTTGCGATCTTTTTGATCGCAGGGTTGCAATATTTACACTGGTTTGGTGAAGGTGGTTATCGTGACCATGCTGCACTGACAGAAAAAATCCAACAACAAATAGAATTAAATACAGAGCTGAAGGAGCGCAATCGTGTACTTGCAGCAGAAGTTTATGATTTAAAAAATGGGGTAGAAGCCATTGAAGAGCATGCCCGTTTAGATTTAGGCTTAATTAAGCCACATGAAACCTTTGTGCAAATGAGCACCATCAGCACACAATATAAACCAATTTATATTCAACCGAATTCCACAGTAGATTTACGCACCAATGAATCACAACAACTTGCAGCAGCAACCGCCCCGACACCCTAAACTTTGGGCGGTTATTCCCGCAGCGGGTTCTGGTAGTCGTTTTTCTAGAACTGAACTTAAACAATATCAGTATATTCAAGATCAAACAGTCTTAGCGCACAGCATCGCACGTTTAAATCACTTGCCTTTAGCGGGTTATGTTTTGGCGATTGGTCAAGCAGATGATGTAGCGCAAAACCTAAACTTGGCACAAAAAGAAAAAGCACATTTTTGCGTAGGTGGTGCAGAGCGAGTGGATTCAGTCTTAAGTGCATTGCATTATTTATCTGAAATCGCCCATGCAGATGACTGGGTTTTGGTGCATGATGCAGCGCGTCCTTGTGTGACAGCTGCTTGCCTTGAACAGTTGTATCAGACTGCACTGGCAACAGATCAAAGTGCAATTTTGGCTATTCCAGTGCGTGATACTTTAAAAAAGGTAAGCCAAGGCACAAAAGTTGAAACCACGGTAAGCCGTGACCAACTTTGGCAAGCGCAAACTCCGCAAATTGCTAAACTTGATGTGCTTAAAACAGCCATTGAATCTGCATTAAAACAGCAATTGACGATTACCGATGAGGCCAGTGCTTTAGAAGCAGCAGGGCAAATTGTAAATGTTGTGCACGGTCGTTCGGATAATATTAAAATCACCTATCCCGATGATTTAGAGCTGGCACGTTTAATTTTAGCCTCACAACAACATGGATGATAAAAATCTAGTGTAATTAACACCGCGTTAAACTTGAATCTTCAACGATTAAGCTTTAATGATTCACTCTGTGCCGCTTTGCTTCTATAATTGTCCATCCTGTCTATTTTAAATACCTTTGAGTCGCATGAATCCATCGCAGCAGTATCGTTTTTTACGTCACTCATTACGTGATGGTAGAAGCATTAAAAATGATTCCTCACGCTGGACTAAATTACATTTAGATCCATGGTTGCTGTGTTTTCTGATTTTAAATGCGATTCTGGGTTTAATGGTGGTATATAGTGCCACCGCGCAAGATATGGGGATGGTGCTGCGTCAAGCAACCAGTTTTGGCATTGGTTTTATCGCCATGATTATTTTGGCGCAAATTCCGCCTAAGGTATATCAAGCTGCCAGTCCATATTTTTATATCTTTGCAGTCATCATGCTGGCTTTGGTTTTGGTCATTGGTGAAACCCGTATGGGGGCAAAACGCTGGATCAGCTTGCCGGGTATTGGCAGTATGCAACCCAGTGAATTTATGAAATTTGCCATGCCATTGATGATGGCGTGGTATTTTTCGCGTCGTGCTTTCCCGCCTAAATTGATCCATATCATTGTCGCTTTAGTGATTATGATGATTCCTTTTGTCTTGGTGGCATTGCAACCCGATTTAAACATTGGTTTGATTATTCCTGGTGTCTTTGCGCTATTTTTAAGTGGCATGTCATGGCGATTAATCTTAGGAGCAATCACTGCATTGGCGCTCGCAGCACCATTGCTTTGGATGTTCTTTTTGCAGGAGTACCAAAAGAAAAGGGTACTAACCTTATTTGACCCAGAGTCGGATGCCTTGGGGGCAGGCTGGAATATTATTCAATCTAAAATTGCCATTGGTTCAGGCGGCTTTACAGGTAAAGGTTATTTAGAAGGAACGCAATCACATTTGGGTTATCTGCCTGAACATCATACTGACTTTATTATGTCGACCTATGCCGAAGAATTTGGTTTTATTGGCGTATTTTTACTGTTCAGTTTGTTTGCTGCCATTATTTTACGTTGTTTGATGATTGGGATGAATTGTTTCCATAATTTTGGACGTTTGTATGCAGGCACGGTTGGTCTGACTTTCTTTTTCTTTGTATTTCTAAACTCAGGGATGGTGAGTGGTATTTTACCTGTAACGGGTGACCCATTGCCGCTGATGAGTTATGGTGGAACGGCTGTTATTTCCATGTTGGCGAGTATGGGGATTGTGATGTCTATCCATACTCATCGTTAATACAGAATCCATCTGAAAGATGATGTAGGTGAGTTTTGCTATTATCATCTTTTTCTCTTTTTGTGGTTTTAAAAAGCCTAAGCAATTAGGATAAACACAAAACAATCCTTATAATATCCAGTAAATTTACTTTATTTATTAAGCAATAATTTAAAAAGAACAGCATAACAGTAACACAGAGCACCCCATGACCCATTTAATTTTTATTGCACTTTTCCCTTTGATTGCCTTAATTGCAATGGGTTATCTGCTTAAGCAATCACGTATGTTGGATGAGCCATTTTGGAAGGGTGCAGAAAAGTTAAATTACTATATTTTGTTTCCTAGCATGTTGTTTTTAAACCTCGCTACAGCAAACATTGAAGCGAAATCAATCGCACAGATTTTGTCGGTCGTAGGGATTATTGTGGCTTTAGTAAGTTGTCTGTTATATGCCTTGCGCGGCTATTTCAAAACACCCGCAGTCCGTTTTGGGGTGTATATGCAAAGCATGGTACGTTTCAATACGTATATCGGTTTGGCTTTGGTCGCAGCATTGTTTCAGGTGCAGGGCATGGCGCTGTTTGCGATTATTTTGGTGTTCTGCATTCCATTGGTGAATGTTTTATCTGTGCTGGCTTTAAGCGATACTAAGACTTTACAGGCAAAGCAAATCTTATGGTCATTAATGAAAAATCCATTAATTTTAGGGTGTATTGTTGGCGGTCTATTTAATTTATCAGGTTTGAGCTTGTGGGAAGGTGCAGCGCATTTTATTCGTCAAATAGCGTTATGCAGTTTGCCTTTGGGATTAATGTGTGTGGGCGCAGCATTACAATTTAATGGCTTGCAACGAGATGTATTCGCATTGGCATTGAATGTGTTCGGGCGTTTGTTATTTATGCCTGCTTTGGCTTGGCTAATTTGTCAGAGCTTAAATGTTCCAGTGTTGGAGTCGCAAATTTTAGTCTTGTTTTTTGCTTTACCTACTGCATCGGCAGCTTATGTACTTACACAAGTTTTAGGGGGAGATAGTCGTTTAATGGCTTCAATTATTAGCTTGCAAACCGTATTCGCCGCATTAACTTTGCCAATTGTGTTGTGGTTGCTCATTTAATCTGTCTAATACAATCTATTGTTCAGCATTAATCGTATAAACGATAGATGCCCGCAAAGCGTTCACAACCTTTTTGTTTGGTTTGAATTTTTAAGATTGCTTTAGAATAATTAAACTCATAACTGCAATCGTGCTCATTGTCGATGATTTTGTTTTTTTGATCAGGTGTTGTATAAGCTAAAAAGGCAATACTTTGGCTTTCAAGGCGGTTATTTGGATTGCGATAAGCAATACCTTCAATTTTAATGCTGTTTTTATTGAGTTGATGAATTTGTAAATGTACGGGTTGTGCAGCAAATTGACCATTTTCATATTTTAAATAATGTTGAGTCATGCTTTGATTCATTGAAGTGAAAAAATTCAGTTGATCAATTCTAAAATCAAATTGCTGAGTATAACAATTTAAGCTTTTGCATTGCTGTAAGCGTTGGATCCACAATTGCTGAGTATCTTCTAACAAGCGAATAGGCGCATCACTCATCAAATAAGCTGTTAAATGTTGATCACTTAATTTTTCACGCAATTCTGAGAAATTTTCTGTGCACACCTGCGCCAACTTTTTATTGGGTGTAGATCTACAATCAATCCCTTGTGCATAAGAGAAAGATGAATATAGACAGCCAAATAACAGCAGTGTACTTAAGTTTTTGATAAGATGAATCTCAGATTTCAACAGCATGATCGCTTATACTTTCACTATGTTGCGCTAGGTCTAATATAGCGAAATCGAAAGTATGAATACAAGATTTCAATGATTTATTTCTACAGGAGTTGAACATGGTTGCACAGATTCGTATTGGACAAGGATTAGATGTTCATGCCTTTGAAGCAGGAGATTTTGTGACGCTTGCAGGTGTTCAAATTCCTCATACACAAGGTTTAAAAGCACACTCAGATGGTGATGTAGTGCTGCATGCACTATGCGATGCATTATTAGGTGCTTTGGCGCTGGGGGATATTGGGCAGCATTTTCCAGATACCGATCTAAATTATAAAGGTGCAGATAGTCGGGTATTGCTTAAACAGGTTTATCAACTCATTTTAGACCGTGGCTATAAACTGAATAACGCCGATATTACTGTGGCGTGCGAACGTCCTAAACTTGCACCGCATACGCTAGAAATGCGCCAAAGTGTCGCTGATGTATTGGATGTAGAGGTCACACAAATCAGTATCAAAGCGACAACCACTGAAAAATTAGGTTTTACTGGGCGTCAGGAAGGTATTTTAGCAACAGCGATTGTATTGATTTCTCATACAAAATAATCGCGTTAGAATTTTATCTATACAATCTGCTGAATTAAGAAAGTTCAGCAGATTCTAAAGCTTGTTGTAAATCTTGCGTGGCTTTACGACCTTGTAATTGCAAAGAAACGGCGTGAATTAAGCCTGTCCAAGTTTCATTGGGTTTCCAGATATCATGTAAAAAGTCTTGAGCCGTTGCAATATCCACATCCATAAAATATTGACGATACAAATACATTAAACTACTGACGTGGTTGTTATTGCTGCAATGTACCCACACCATTTGGCTTTCTAATAAATGATTGACCAAATCGAGCAATAATAAACATTGATCAGAGGATGGTGTTTCCCATGAAATTGGCAGTTGAATATAGTTTAGTCCAACATCCAGACAAATTTTGTCTTCATGGGGAAGGGCGTGTTCCGCATCACTTTCAGCCAAATTAATGACAGTGCCAATACCATATTCTTTAATTTGTTTTAATTCTTCAGCCGTAGGCTGACCTGAAGAAAACAAACGCTCATGAATGAACTGGAAATTTTTAATTTGGCTAAGTTGGGTTTCAATGTCATTCATGCGCGCAGAATTTCCTATGCTACAAATAGAAACGCCATCATGAAGATGGCGTTTTTAAATCTTAACGATTCACTAAAACGTCTTTTAATGCTTCATGCATTTCAAGCAATGCTTTTTCAGTGGTATCCCAGTCGATACAACCGTCAGTCACAGACTTACCATACTCTAAATCGCATAAGTTTTCAGGAATATCTTGACGACCACCTTTCAGGTGACTTTCGACCATAATCCCAACAATAGACTTATTGCCATCTAAAATTTGCTCAGTGATATTTTTTAATACCAATGGCTGTAAGAATGGGTCTTTGTTTGAGTTAGCATGGCTGGTGTCAATCATGATTTTGGTGCTGACTTTGGCTTTGTTTAATGCATTTTCAGCATCTGCAACAGAGCCTGCATCGTAGTTAGGCTTGCCATTACCACCACGTAAAACCACGTGTGCATACGGGTTGCCGCTAGTACGAATTACTGAAACCTGACCTTGATCATTAAGACCCAAGAAGCTGTGACCGTGTTTTACCGACTGCATGGCATTGGTAGCAACTGTTAAGCCGCCATCTGTACCATTTTTAAAGCCGACTGGAGAAGAAAGACCAGATGACATTTCACGGTGCGTTTGGCTTTCTGTAGTGCGTGCACCAATTGCAGACCAAGAAATTAAATCTTGATAATACTGCGGAGAGTTTGGATCAAGTGCTTCAGTCGCACATGGCAAACCTTTTTCATTTAACTCAAGTAAAAGTTTACGACCAAGACGCAAGCCTTTTTCAATGTTAAAAGAGTCATTCATGTCTGGATCGTTAATTAAGCCTTTCCAGCCCACTGTAGTACGTGGTTTTTCAAAATAAACACGCATCACAATATAAAGAGAATCTTTTACTTTTTCGCTTAATACTTTTAAACGATCTGCATATTCATGTGCAGCAGCAGGGTCATGAATAGAACATGGACCAATCACCACAAATAGACGCTTGTCTTTACCATCTAAAATATTGCGGATTGTTTCACGACCACGAAGAACGGTTTGATAAGCATTTTCAGTCAAAGGTAACTCAGTTTTTAATTCTGCAGGAGTCACGAGTGGCTGAATACTTTCAATATTCACGTCATCGATGTCTGATTGTGTAAGAGGATTAGACTGTAAAGTATTCATTGCCGTCACTGGTTTGATCATACAAAAGATTGTTTAATAGTCTGAATATAACATGAATTTCACTGTATTTTGTTATAAAAAGATGAATACTTCTTTAAAAAATAAGTGATGAATCGGGTAGATAAATTAAACGGTCTGTTTTAGCAAAATCCTGTCAGATAAAGCATTCATTATTGGCTGGCTTGTGCCTCAGAAACTGCTGTTGCAGTTTCTAGTGTGCTGATAGGTTTTGATTTCACAGGATTGACCATAAAGTTAATCCCGATAATAAATAAGGTAATACCTAAAACTTTACGAATCACTTTTTCAGGTAAACGTGAACTGACTAAAGTTCCCACCACAATTGCAGGAATCGAGCCAACCAACAGCCAAACCAATAGGTGAAAATCGACATTACCTGAACTCATGTGACCTAAACCTGCAACTAGGGTGAGTAAGACTGCATGTACGACATCTGAACCGATAATACGAATCATCGGTAGATTCGGGAACATCAGTACCAATGCCATGATGCCAAAAGCACCTGCACCCACTGAAGAAAGTGTGACAAATACACCCAGTACAACTCCCATAATTACAATGAGGGCACGCTTATCTGCAGCCTGTAGTTTGACCTTTTCAAGGTCTTGGGTCATATCGGGCAATTCTTGTTTATGGTATTTATTAAAAAACGTTTCAATTTGACTGCGAAACACAATTGAGATGCCAGTTAAGGTCAACATAAAGCCCAGTACCACGGTCAGTACCATTTTGTAATGGGTAGATTGGCTTAAATAATTCTCTAAAACCCAGTGGGTCGCAAATGAAGCAGGGATACTGCCCACCGCAAGCCAAATGACAATGGGCCATACAATATTCATTTTTTTGGCATGAACCAATGAGCCGCAGAATTTTGAAATGGCGGCATAAAGTAGGTCTGTTCCAATTGCGATATGCGGTTCAATTTTAAACAAGCTGATCAGAATGGGAGTCATCAGTGAACCGCCACCTACGCCAGTCACACCCACGCAGAAGCCGACCAATACACCTGCCAAAATAAACTCTAAAGGACCAACCATGAAGATATGCCGAAGTCAAAAATCGTGAATATATTATGACTTTTGGCAATAAGCTGTTGTCTTGATTAATGATTTACTTATTCTTAAAACAGATATAGTCAATGTGGAAAATCAGTGCAAAAGATCGCAGATTCAAGCCACGGCTTACTTTCTGTTTCTTACAAAATACAGTGGCTATGCTAAAATGCGAAAATTCATATCCATTAAAATTTAGAGGACAAAACGCTTGCAAAATCGGAAACTTAAAATAGGTATCGTTGTGGGAGAAGTATCGGGTGATACTTTAGGGGCACAACTCATGCGACGTTTTCGTGAGCAAGGCATTGATGCAGAGTTTGAAGGCATTGGTGGCCCACAAATGATTGCGGAAGGTTTTAAAAGTTATTATCCGATGGATATTTTATCGGTAATGGGCATTGTTGAAGTGCTGAAAGATTTGAAAAAACTCTTTGCAGTACGGGATGGTTTGGTCGAAAAGTGGACTCAACATCCCGTCGATGTCTTTGTCGGAGTTGATGCGCCTGATTTTAATTTACGTCTTGCCAAAAGTTTAAAACAGAAAAACTTGCCGATTAAAACCGTGCAATATGTCAGTCCTTCGGTATGGGCATGGCGACAAGGTCGGGTACATGGCATTAAAGCCAGTATAGATTTGGTACTGTGTTTATTTCCGTTTGAAAAAGCCTTTTTTAAAAAATGGGATGTGCCTGCAGCCTTTGTCGGACATCCTTTGGCGAGTCAGTTGCCGTTGGAAAATCCAATTGCTGCAGCAAAACAAGAATTGGGTTTAGACCAACAGCAACAACATATTGCGTTATTGCCTGGTAGCCGACGTGGTGAAATTGAGCGTTTAGGGCCGTTAGTTTTAGATGCGGCTTATATTTTGACGCAAAAATATCCGCAGTTTAAGTTTTTAATTCCTGCAATTAATGATGCACGTAAACAACAAATTGAAGCGTTACTGCAGTCTTATCCGAGTGCATTACAAGACAAAGTGCAATTGATGGAAAATCGTGGCACAGAATCCAAAATTGGTCGTCAGGTAATGAATGCGTCCGATATGATTGCACTGGCTTCAGGCACGGCGACGTTAGAAGCGATGCTATTACATCGTCCAATGGTTACGTTTTATAAGCTCAATCGCATTACGTACTGGATTGCGAAACTGTTGGTGAAAATTCCTTATTATTCATTGCCAAATATTATTGCAGGTAAAAAGGTGATTCAGGAATTAATTCAGGATGATGCAACACCAGAGCGTTTGGCAGCAGAAATTGAAAAGTTAATTTATATCGAAACTGCACAAATTCAAGTGATGCAACATATCACTATGCATAAGCAATTATTGTCCGATAACAGCGAAGACCCTGCACAAGCAATTTTGGCGATTTTAGATCGTTAAACTGTTCATTTCGTGATTGCATTGTTGTTTTGAAACTGCTGCCGATACTGGCTAGGTGTTAGCTCGAATTGCTTTTTAAAAGTTTGGCTAAAGGCGGTTTCGGAAGAATAACCGACACGATGGGCAATTTGTTGAATCGACAATTGTCCTTGCTGTAAATAATGCGATGCCAAGCGTAGCCGATGTTGTTGTAAGTATGCCAAAGGCGGCTCACCAATCACCTGATTAAACAAATTGGCAAATTTAGAACGTGACATGCAACATTGTTCTGCCAAACTTTCTACCGTCCATGCTTTTTCGGGTTGACCATGAATAGCTGCGGGCGCATTGGAAAGTTCAGGATGTGCCAAAGCGCCGAGCCAGTTATTTGAGTCATCAAGCTGAAAAATATAATCACGCACACATTCAATCAGTAAAATACTGACCAAGTGATCTAATATTTTATCCCGTCCCGGTCGGATTTGATGACTTTCCACCGCTAAAAATTGCAAGCCAATTTGTAACCACTCGGGCGCTGTGCTGCACATGATATGCGGAATATGCAGATATTCGGGTAGGGCACTTAAAAGCGGTTTTGCCATGGTGGTGTCCATGTGGCATTGAATCACCAAAATAAATGCGTCTTCAGCTTGTGTGTGATTTATCGTGCCAAAATTTATTGACTGCTGTGACTGAATTTGAAATAAATCCGAAATATCAAAGTGTTCTGTCCAGTGAGTGTCTGCAGTTGCACTTGCGTAATGACTGCAACCCGATGGAATCAGGACAATATCACCTGCATCAATGTGAAGGTGTGTCTGTGCAGATAAATGGATATGCAGCGAGCCTTGTAGTACTACATAAGCCAGCATTGCCCCTTGGTCACGATATTGAAATGACCAATCTCCTTGAGGATTTAAATAGATATATTCTGATTGGTGCAGATGTATATCATCAAAAATTTTACTTAAAGCATCCATATTTTAAGCATAAATCATTATAAAAAATAAACCTGTGATTTCAGGACAATATAGCGCATTTTTGCGCCAAAGACTTTTGCATAGCTTTTTTGGACGTCTGCAACTGTTCATTCTCGTGTCTTTCCTCAAATATATAGGTAGAACAGCGTAGAAGGAAGAAAATAAGATGAACGCACCACTTCATTTGCTTAAAGAGATGGAACAGGATGTTCCTTATAAAAGCGCGGCTCAACTCGATAAAAAGCGTTATTTATGGTTGATCAGCCCATTTTTACCTGTATTGGGGATGGGGATTTTGGCGGGTTATCAATTCGCTCCGAAGCCTGCGAAAAAAGTTTTTGCTCTAGGTGGCCCTTTATTATTGCATGTGATTATTCCAACAATTGATACTTTAATTGGTCAAGATGCCAATAACCCAAGCAATGAAGATGTGAAACGACTTGAGGAAGATCGGTATTATTCGCGTTTGGTGAAAAGTTTTATTCCTTTGCAATATGCCGCCAATATTTATGCAGCTTATTTGGTTGGACGGCCACAAACCTCGTTAGTCGATAAAATTTTTCTGGGTATTTCCATGGGGATGGTGAATGGTATTGCTGTCAATACTGCGCATGAACTCAGCCATAAATCTTCAAAAATAGATCACTTACTGTCACATTTGGCTTTAGCACCAACAGGATATAACCATTTTCGGGTTGAGCATCCGTATGGGCATCATAAACGTGCTGCGACACCTGAAGACCCTGCATCTTCACGTATGGGAGAAACATTTTATGAGTTTTGGCCCCGCACGGTAAAAGGTTCGTTTAAGTCTGCACTGCAAATTGAAACTCAGCGTTTAAAACGTAAAGGCAAAAGTTTTTGGTCGAAAGACAATGAATTATTACAAGGCTGGGGCATGAGTGCGGCATTTCATGCTGCATTGTTGGCGCGTTTTGGTACTGGGATCATTCCGTATTTGGCGACACAGGCTTTTTATGGCATTAGCCTGTTTGAAATAATTAATTATATAGAACATTATGGCTTGCTTAGACAAAAAGATGCGCATGGCAAATATGAGCGCACTATGCCTGAACACAGCTGGAATAATAACAATATTGTGACCAATTTGTTTTTGTATCAATTACAACGTCATTCCGATCATCATGCTTATCCAACCCGACCATTTCAGGCTTTGCGACATTTTGATGAAGCGCCTGAATTACCAAGCGGTTATGCCAGCATGTTGCTGCCTGCCATGATTCCACCTTTGTGGTTTAAAATTATGGATAAACGTGTATTTGAACATTATCAAGGCAATTTAAACAAAGCCAATATTCAGCCTAAACGCCGTGCACGAATTTTTAAGAAATTTGGTGTGGTGGATAATTGATTGAATTATTAAGATTATTTTTTAATATTCATTTTGATATTTCTTTTGTATATATCTTTCAAAGGAAAGATTGAGATGTATACCAGATGTCTATTTTCACTCATCTTACTATGAATTGACTTCATCTCATTTTGGCGCATAATAAAGTTATATATTTATATAATATTGAGGTGGGTATGATTCATACAAACTTGAGAAAAGTAGGTGGTTCGGTCATGCTTGCCGTACCGCCTACATTATTAAAAAGTTTAGGTTTAGATGCGGGAAAGGAAGTTTCTCTGAGCATTGTGAATGGTAAGTTAGTGGTCGAACCTAAAGCGAAGCCATCTTATAAATTGGCTGACTTGCTGCAAGAGCATCAAGCTTTAGCATTAGAGCAAGATGCGTGGCATGATGTAAAAGCAGTTGGGCGAGAAGAAATCTAATGAATCAAGGCGATATTTATTTGATTTCATTAGATCCAACACTTGGACATGAACAACAAGGTAAGCGACCTGTATTTGTTATTTCACCTAAGTCATTTAATCTTATTACTAAAATGCCGATTGTTTTGCCTATTACTTCTGGTGGAAACTTTGCACGAAATATGGGTTTCGCTGTAGAGCTTATTGGTGGGAAAACTACAGGTATTGTGCGTTGTGATCAATCTAGAGCTTTAGATTTTGAAGCTAGACACGCGCGGTTTTTAGAATCCTTGCACGCAGATGTTTTGGATGAGGTTTTAGCAAGATATATCGCAATTTTTTCACCTGAAGATTAATTTATATCGAAAAAGACAGAAATTTATAGCAATATTTCTATGAAAATCTGTCTTTTATCTTACTTTACTATATGCCTTAAATCATAAAATCACTTGAGCTCACTCGAACTTTTACCTAATTCACGACGGGCAATAATCAATAGCTGAATCTGTTGCGTACCTTCAAAAATATCTAAAATTTTCGAATCACGTGCCCATTTTTCCAATAACTCATCTTCGTTATAACCCACCGATGCAGCTAACTCGACACACCTGAGCGTGATTTCATTACACACGCGACCAGCTTTGGCTTTGGAAATAGAAGCTTCGCGTGAGTTAGGCTGTTTATTGTCTGCCATCCATGCTGCTTTGAGCATCAATAAACGTGCGGCTTCCCATTCTGCTTCCATCCGATAAGTCTGTGCTGCGATATGTGAACACTGTAAATAGGGCGTGGCATAATTTGCATCTAATTGGTCTTTAAAAATTTCCTTAATCCGCTCTAAAGCGGCTTTGGCACAACCAACGGCCATAGCTGCCACCAAAGGGCGAGTGTTATCAAAGGTTTCCATCACACCTGCAAACCCTTTGGCAACATCAATTTCTGTATTGCCTAAAAGGTTGCTCGCAGGAACACGGCAATTTTCAAATCGAATTGTTGCTGTGTCCGAGGCTTTAATCCCTAATTTATGTTCTAAGCGTTCCACGGTCATGCCAGGTGTGCCCTTAGTCACAACAAAGGATTTGATCGCAGCACGTCCCAGTTTTTTGTCTAAGGTTGCCCACACAACAACGGCATCGGCGCGGTCACCAGAGGTCACAAAAATCTTTTCACCATTTAAAATATATTCATTGTCTACTTTGGTGGCAGTGGTACGAATAGCCGCAGAGTCAGAACCACAGTTGGGTTCGGTAATTGCCATGGCTGCCCAAACACCATTAAAGCGTTGTAATTGTTCTTCATTGGCCACCGCAGCAATCGCAGAATTACCTAAACCTTGGCGTGGCATACTGAGTAATAAACCTGTATCGCCATAACACATTTCGACAATACTCAGTGCGGTAGACATATTTACGCCATTTTTGTTACCTGTAGATGTGTCACCACGTTTGTTGACTGCTGCACCTGCATTCATGCCATCGCCCGCTTGGTTCATACCATCAACTAAGGCGGCAAGCATGTCTAATTCTTTCGGGTAGGCGTGTTCGGCTTTATCATATTTCCTTGAAATGGGACGTAATACATTTAAAGCAACTTCATGTGCCTGATCGACCAACATTTTGAATTTTTTTGGATTTTGTAAATTCATGGATGTATTCCTTATTTTTCTAGCTGGCTATCGTTTATTGATGGTGTGAGATTAAGCATGCAAGCCTGAATGCATAATTGCAGTCGCACGTAAATCACGATACCAACGCTCTACAGGATGTTCTTTGGTAAAGCCATGACCACCTAAAATTTGCACGCCATTGGTGGCAATTTGCATAGATTTTTCTGCACAGAGCAGACGTGCTAAATATGCTTCTCGATGAAAGTTTTTACCCGATTCGGCAAGACTCGCTGCATTCAGCAACAGCATGCGCATGGCTTCAATTTCAATGGCCATATCTGCAATCATAAAAGCCACACTTTGACGATGTGAAATTGGTTCGCCAAATGCAGTGCGCTCATTGGCATAGCGAATACAATAACTTTTCACTGCTTCACAGCAACCAACTGCCATGGCGCACCACATGAGATTGCCTAAATCTAAAAATGCGCTGTAATCGAAATCATCTGTGCCTAAACGCTCCGCAGGGGTTTGATTAAACTTTAAAGTCGCTGTTTCGCAGGCTTTTAAGCCCATTGCAGGCGCTGCTTTAAATTGAATAGAAGCATCACGTTGCACAATGAACACATCGGCTTGACCATTTAGCTCTGCACTAACCAAAAATAAATCTGCTGTTTCGGCCAAAATCACCAGCGTTTTTTCACCTGTAATTAGGTACTGTCCATTTTGCAAAGTCGCTTTGGTTTTTAGCTGATACGGATTAAACGCAGCAGTATTTTCCTGAATCGCAAAAGTGGCTTGAAGTGGCGTTGGATGGTTCGCGTCTGTTTCGGAAAACGCAGATAAATACTGATTTTGAACCTGTTCTGAACCCCAGCGAGTTATGGCATTCATTACGCCAAATGTGGAAAGTAATCCTGCGGTTAAGCCAAAGTCGCCACGTGCCAATTGTTCGGCAATTAAAATATGGCTGACAATATTTTGTTCAGTGGCAACACCGCCTAAAGCTTCGGGCAGAGCATAGGTGTTCAAACCTAAATCTGTGCTGTATTGCCATAATACTTGTGGGAATTTCGCATCATGATCTGCCTGATGTGCCAATGGATAGATCACTTCTGTAGCAAATTGCTGCATGGCATCGACCAGCATTTGCTGTTCTTCACTCAATGACAAATCAAATAAATCTTTGGATTGACGTGTCAGTCGTTGTTGCGGTAATTTTTGTGTGCTTTTAAAATTTTTTTGAGTGGTTTCAAAGGTTTTAAAACCTGCTTTGGCTGAGTGATATAGAGATTGTTCAACCCATTTGCGTAATTTGAATTGATCGAGCAGATCACTCGATGCCATTTTAGTGAGTAGCGCTAAGCCGAATCCTTGGGCTTTGTTTATCATTTGACTCATGATTGTGTTGTCCTACACAAAGAATGCTTGTTTTTTATGCTGACATGCAGACTATAAAAAAACTATGTCATTGCTGACATGCAGAATTGTCAAAGATAAACGGTAAAAATTTTCTTATAACTGGACTAATATGTGGATTTTTATAGATTATTAATTTTATAGAAATCTACGCTTTTAAAATAAATTGACCTAAATGACAATTGCATCGAGTGGGCAACAATCATTTAGGTCTATATAACAGCTTTGATCAAAGAAATAAAAGTTGGGACTTAAATAAACTTTTGAATCATTTTGCGGACATTGGTTTTCGCATCAATCACGGTCATAAAGGTGTAAGCACCAATAAATTTACGGCTAATAAACATAAATTCTTTAGGAGGCACACTAAAGTAACGCGAAGCCATCGATTTAGATGCTTGTTGCATGACACGGCTATGCAGCTGACTTTTTTTCCAGTCATAGCGCGATTGTTCATCCATCACGCCTGCAGGTAAATCGCGGTTATTGTCTAAGTGACTAAAGGCTTCGGTTGCCAATAGAAACACTTTGGCCATATCTGGTTTAATGCTTTCAGGGATGCTGTCAAAAAACTCATAACCCGTCATGGCATTCACCATCATTTGTGGGTCGTGGTAATAACCCGCCTTGATCAAATTACGCGCCACAGTCAGCAAGTGTTGATCAAATTGACGAATAGCACCAAAGTCGAGCAGTACAATTTTATCGTGAATATCTTCACCATTACCTAAGCGAACTAAGTAGTTGCCAAAGTTCGGGTCAGTCTGCATTTCGCCCCATTCAAATACTTCACGCACAGCAATTTCTAAAGAGGCTTCGCCTAATTGGTTACGGCGTTCTTGAGGTAATGAGAGCATGACAGGGCTGTTAATCGGTACGCCACGTTCAAAGGTCATACACAGCACTTGGTCGCTACAGTATTCATCCACAATTTGCGGCACAATGTAGCGCGGATCATCTTTTAAACGGGCAGCAAAACGACGTGTCGTTTCCGCTTCAATTTGATAGTTGACTTCACGATGCATCATTTCACGCACTTCATCAAACCACTGATCAAATTCACGGGTTTGCGGCACCATGCGTGTCAATTTGAGCATATTTCTAAATAGGCTCATGTCTGAGTCAATCGCATCTGCTACGCCTGGATATTGGATTTTTAATACCAACTCCAAACCATCCGACTTGCGGGTCGCGCGGTGAACTTGAGCCAAAGAGGCTGTACCTAATGGCTCATGATCAATGGTGAGATCATCAAGTTTGGCACCTAACTGTGCCTGTAATTGCTGTTTAATTGCAGGCCATGCCAATGCGACAGTCTGGTTATTCAGCGTGTTGAGTGCTTGCGTAATTTCTTCAGGTAAAAAATGTTCGCCGTACAGCGCCATCATTTGCCCAATCTTCACGATAGAGCCTTTGAGTTTGCCAATTTCAGCCACCAAGTAATCGGCTTGTTCTTTCATGGCTTTTTTTCGTTTACGTTCTTTTTCTTCTTCGCTTGAAAACATAGAGGTGGCATTCGAGGCTGCCCATCGTGTTCCTGCCAGTAAAGATGCCTTTGCGATGGATAAGCGTCGATCCATAGAGGAAGTCTTGAGTTGTTTAAGCTTATCGTTCTGATCTGACATTAAAATCAATCCTTAAATCAGCAATACGCAGGAAAATTAGATTGTAACGGATATTAGCGCGTCTTAACGTATTAAAAAAGTTCAACTTGCTGAACGACGAGTTTCCTCGTGAAAAAAGTATGAAAAACGGCTTAAAAGTACTTTTACATCCGATATTGCACTTTGGTTTCGGCTTTTTTCATCAATTGCGCTTTGTTGTCTTGGATAAATTTGAGAATCATCAATTTTACAGAATCGTGTAAAAAACCATGCGCATATCCCTTAACAATAATCACGCTGGGCAAACTAAAAAATAGATATTTGGCATCATCTAATGACGAATTTTCAAAAATGCCGTTTTCAATCAAAATTTGCTGAAAAAATTGTTTTTCAATCAAGACTGCTTCGGAGTGGTTGTCGTTCCAATAGCTTTGGCGCATGGCCATCAAATTATTGTGTTTGTAGCTCATAAGGCTGAAAGCTTCATCTATAAAATGAGTAATTCAATTATTGGGATATTGTCACATTTTTCAATGATTATTGTGCATTTATCATCGACTCAGCTATAAAAAGCAGGAGATTGACTATATGCTTTTTAACCTGAATCTTGTAGCATCAATGCAGCAATTTGGGTTTTGTAAAATTATAAAATATTGAAAATTTACCGCGCTTTAAAAACAGACTGCGCTCAGGGGAAAATATGAAAGTTTGGATATTTACACTATTGGGGATGCTGACTTTGGGTACAGCTCAAGTTTGGGCGAATGGCGTTTCACAAGGCTATACGCAATGTATGAACAATAGTTATGGCAAAATTTCCCAATCGCAAAAATGTATTAAAACTGAGCAAAAAGCACAAACCAAACGACTCAAAAAACACTATAAAGCCTATGTAAAACGCAGCGCAGGCAATGCCAGTAATATTCAACAACAGCATCAACTTTGGGAAAACCGTGTAAAACAACGCTGTTATTTATCGACTCAAAGCGATTTTGCCGCATTACAACGTGCACAATGTGTTTTGCTGCAAACAGCAGAGCGCGCTGATTATTATCAAGGTCAGTTTGTGGGAATCAAATAAGTAAAACCATAGTAAATAAATTACTTGGAAACTGCTTAAACATTATAAAACCGAGCAAAACAAGGTATCATAAGGCGTTTTAAAATTTGACCTTGGAGCGCCTTAAGTGGATCGACCGACAATTAGCCCTGAACATTTGCAGGAAGCTGCTGAAAACCTATCAACCATTCGTGATTTTATTCGCTTTGGGGTTACAGCACTACGTCAATACGATGCACATTTAGGTCAAGGTACAGAAGATTATTTTGCAGAAAGTTCTGCATTGGTGTTACAAACTTTGTCTTTAGACTGGAATGCAGACGCTGAAATTTTAGATGCAAAATTATTGCCGAGCGAAGCAGCTGAATTTTTAAGCTTGCTCGAACGTCGTATCAATGAAAAAGTACCAACTTCTTACTTATTAAACTTGGCGTATTTCTTCGGAAAACCATTTTATGTCGATGAGCGTGTTCTAATTCCACGTTCACCTATTGCCGAGCTAATTGAAAATCGTTTTGCGCCATATTGCCTAGATGAAGAAGGTCAAATGCGCGAAGCAGATAACAATTTACCAGCCAATGCTGCGCCTAAAACCCCACAACGTATTTTGGATATGTGCACGGGTTCAGGTTGTATTGCGATTGCTTTGGCTTATGCTTTTCCAGATGCTGAAGTCGATGCAACTGACATTTCAAAAGATGCTTTGGAAGTCGCACAAATTAACTGTGAACATCACAACAAACAATACCAAGTGGCGTTGCTTGAGTCTGATTTATTCGCCAAAATCCCAGCCGAAAATCAGTATGATTTAATCGTATCTAACCCGCCGTATGTTGATGCGGAAGATATGGCAGATTTACCTGAAGAATTCCATCATGAGCCAGAATTGGCATTGGCAGCAGGGCAAGACGGCTTAGATTTAGTCCGTAAAATGTTGGCGCAGGCGGCAGATTACTTAACTGAAGATGGTCTGATTGTGATTGAAGTAGGTAATTCTGAATGGGCGATGAAACAGAATTTCAACACGGTTGATTTGCACTGGTTAAAATTCCAAAAAGGTGGTTCAGGTATTTTTGCATTGACTGCAGCACAATGCCGTCAATATCGCGATTTATTTATTCAATCTGTTCAAGCATAAGGAGTCGTTGGACGTGGCAGGTAATAGTATAGGGCAACTTTTCCGTGTAACGACTTGTGGTGAATCTCATGGCGTAGGTCTGATGGCGATTGTCGATGGCGTGCCACCGGGGATTGAACTGTCTGCAGAAGATTTACAAAAAGATTTGGATCGCCGTAAACCGGGTACGTCTAAGTTTGCGACACAGCGTAAAGAACCCGATGAAGTTGAAATTATTTCAGGTGTCTTTGAAGGTAAAACCACTGGAACTTCAATTGGTTTACTGATTCGTAATACTGACCAAAAATCGAAAGACTACGGTAATATTGCACAGACTTTCCGCCCTGGGCATGCAGATTATACCTATACGCAAAAGTATGGTTTCCGCGATTATCGTGGTGGTGGACGTTCAAGCGCACGTGAAACAGCAATGCGCGTTGCAGCAGGTGCAATTGCAAAAAAATACCTGTTCGAAAAATTTGGAATTGTGATTCGTGGTCACGTCACTCAAATTGGTACAGAAAAAGCTGAAAAGCTAGATTGGAACGAAGTACCAAACAATCCATTTTTCTGTGGCGATGCCGATGCTGTACCACGTTTTGAAGCTTTGGTAACGTCTTTGCGTGAACAGGGTACAAGCTGTGGTGCAAAACTGGAAATTGTGGCTGAAAAAGTTCCTGTGGGTTGGGGGGAACCTGTTTTTGATCGTTTAGATGCCGATATTGCCCATGCCATGATGTCTATCAATGCTGTGAAAGGCGTTGAAATTGGAGATGGTTTTGCAGTGGCAGCGCAGTTTGGGCATGAAACCCGTGACGAACTGACCACTGACGGCTTTTTGGCGAACCATGCAGGCGGTATTTTAGGCGGTATTTCTAGTGGTCAAGATATTCGTGTTGCGATTGCTTTAAAACCAACAGCCAGTATTACTACACCTGGTAAAACCATTAATTTAAACCGTGAAGATACGGATGTACTGACCAAAGGACGCCATGATCCTTGCGTAGGTGTGCGTGCAACGCCAATTGCAGAAGCTATGCTTGCGATTGTATTGATGGATCATTTCATGCGTCATCGTGCGCAGAATGCCGATGTGGTTGCACCGTTTGCACCCATTGAGCCGAAATAACAATATGCTTTAAGCAAGGTGCATAATCATTGCCAAGTGCGAAAATATGTTGTGAAAAAAGCCAAGCCGTAGTGTTTGGCTTTTTTCTGCCTGAGTTTTGAGCTTAGTTCTTCTTTTAGATTGTAAGTTTCAAAATTTTATACGCTGTTTTATATGGTGAAGATGCAGAGGAATGATCTGCGGCTCCTAAATATTAAGCCAATAAAAAAGAGCGCATATTGCGCTCTTTTCAAGGAATTTATTTACACCTCATTAAAGAAACCAAGTGTAATAACCCCAAATCATCAATGGCCAAGCCACAAATGGGCTAAATAACCATTTCCAAAACCAAAAGCGTGGAATAAAACCAACACCGTGTACAAAGCCACCTGAAATACCAATCATAATAAACATCATGGCACGGTGGCTATATTCACCGTTGGCATCCAGCATTGCTGCTGGATGAAGAAGCAGTACAGCTGCGAGTGGGAATGCCAATAAACATGAAATAACCATCGCAATCTTGTTCGGTTTTTGAACTGTTGTTTCAGCGTTCACTGCAGTGTCTGTCATCTAATTATTCCTCGTCAAGGTCTTGATGAGATTCAATATACAGGGCACTCAAGACACCTGCAAAGCATGCCATCAGAATACCGAGAATCCATGCAAAGTACCACATAATTTATTCTCCTTAGACACAGCCTTAGTAAAGGCTGTGTGAATTCTCTTTAATGTGCTTGTTGGTGATAACGCCCCACATTTTGTAGTAACACCAAGTGGTGTATAGCAAAATAATTGGTACGAAGATACATGCCGCAATAGTCATTACAGTCAATGTAGTTTTACTTGATACCGCATCCCACATGGTCAAGCTTGCAACTGGGTTGAGGCTTGATGGCATTAAGAATGGGAACAATGCAAAACCAGCAGTTAAAATTGCACCGATCACCGCTAAAGATGAACCTGTGAAACTTAAACCCGCTTTATTTTTACCTGCTGCAAGAACAATCAAAATACCGCCCAAGATGCCCATAATTGGTGCAATCATGGTAATAGGGTACGCTGAGTAGTTATTCATCCAGCCTGGGTTTGCATTGGTTAAAACTTCTTTAGCCAATGGGTTTGCTACGCCATTCGTGTCGTATGGAGTGACTAGGGTATAACCTTCGATACCACCGAAGTATAACCATGCGCCTGCACCTAAGAAACACACAAGGAACACAATACCCATGATTTGCGTTGCTTTTGCAGAGCGTGCACGTAAGTCACCATCGGTACGCAGCATTAACCATGCACCACCATGCGCGCAAAGCATAGACAAGCTGACTAAACCACACACTAAAGCGAATGGGTTTAATAATGCAAAGAAGCTGCCTGTATATGTTGAACGTACAGTTTCGTCTAGGGTAAATGGTACGCCAAGGAACATATTACCAAACGCAACACCGAACACTAATGCAGGAACTGCACCACCTACAGCCAAACCCCAGTCCCAAGATGTACGCCATTTGGTGTTTTCAAGTTTTGAGCGGTAGTCAAAACCAACTGGGCGCAGGAATAGGGCAAACAGAACTAAGAGTAGTGCCCAATACATGCCTGAGAATGCTGTTGCATATACCATTGGCCAAGCAGCAAATAACGCGCCACCCGCTGTAATGAACCAAACCTGGTTACCATCCCAGTGCGGTGCAATCGTGTTGATTGCAGCACGGCGTTCTTCGTCATTTTTACCTACAAATGGCATGATCGCCATTGAGCCCATGTCGAAGCCATCGGTGAGGGCAAAGCCAATGAGTAATACACCCACCAACACCCACCAAATGATTTTGAGTAATTCATATTCGATCATGCTTAAGCCTCCTCATTGGCTTTTTTCGCAGCTTCAATTTTCTCGAAGTGGTATTTACCAGTATGAAGCGAGCTTGGGCCTAGACGTGAGAATTTGATCATCAAGTACATTTCAATAATCAGCAAAACGGTATAGAACGCTGCCAATGCAATGATTGAGCCCCATACGTCGCCAGTGCTGAGTGAAGATGCAGACAAGTGTGTTGGAAGTACTTCACCAATTGTCCATGGTTGACGACCAACTTCTGCTACATACCAACCTGTTTGCGCTGCAATCCAAGGTAATGGTAATGAGAATAACGCAAATTTTAATAACCAAGGTTTGCTTTCTGCGTTGCGTTTAGCCACTGCAAAAGTTGCAAGTGCGAATAACAACAGCATTAAGAAACCAGAAGCTACCATGGCACGGAATGCCCAGAACAAACTTGGTACGTGTGGAATAGTATCCGCAGCAGCCATTTTAATTTGTTCGTCAGTCGCATCTACTACGTTTGGCGTGTATTTTTTCAACAATAAACCATAACCCAAATCGGTTTGAGTTTGCTCAAATGCAGCTTTAAGTTCAGGAGATTGGTCGCCCGCACGTAATTGCTCAAGTTGTTGATAAGCAACCATACCGTTACGAATACGAACTTCGTGGTTTGCGATCAGGTCTTTAATACCAGTCACTTCTTCGGTGATAGAACGCGTTGCAATAATCCCCATTACATAAGGAATTTTAACTGCGTAATCTGTCGTTTGCGTTTCTTCGTTTGGAATACCAAATAAAGTGAACGCTGCAGGAGCAGGGTGAGTATCCCATTCTGCTTCAATTGCTGCGAGTTTGGTTTTTTGAACATCACCTAATTCATAACCTGATTCATCACCAAGTAGAATTACAGATAAAGTAGAAGCTAAACCGAAAATTGCTGCAATAGCGAATGAACGACGCGCAAATGGCAAGTCTTGCTTTTTCAATAAGTAATAACTTGAAATCGCTAAAACGAAAATAGCACCCGTTACATAACCTGCAGAAACAGTGTGTACGAATTTAACTTGCGCAACAGGGTTAAAAATTAACGCCCCGAAGTCAACCAATTCCATACGCATGGTTTCGTAGTTAAAGGTAGAACCCACTGGGTTCTGCATCCAGCCGTTGGCAACTAAAATCCAGAGAGCGGACATATTAGAACCAAGCGCAACCAGCCACGTTACACATAAGTGCTGCACTTTGGAGAGGCGATCCCATCCAAAGAAGAATAAACCAATGAAGGTCGATTCTAAGAAGAAGGCCATTAAACCTTCAATTGCGAGTGGTGCACCAAAGATATCACCCACGTAGTGTGAGTAATACGCCCAGTTTGTACCAAACTGGAACTCCATGGTTAAACCAGTGGTTACCCCTAAGGCAAAGTTAATACCGAAGAGTTTTCCCCAGAATTTGGTCATGTCTTTATAAATTTCTTTACCAGAAATCACATACGTGGTTTCCATAATGGCAAGAATAAAAGCCAGACCTAAAGTCAGTGGAACAAAAATAAAGTGATACATCGCGGTCATTGCGAATTGGAACCGCGAGAGATCGACCACGCTTTCAGAAATCATCAACGTGTCTCCTTGATTGAGGAAGGACTGCCAGCAATACGCTCAGCAACTTGTGAATCAAAATTTTGAGGAATAGTTGGGGCATCAAACCAAATATTTTTGATGACCATTAACAGCACGACCTTAATTATTAAAATGATCGTGAGTTCACGAACTACTTTTCTATTTAAATCTTTAGGAACTAAGCTCACTTTTATAAGCCTATTTTTTAAACTGTGTTTTATATTATTAAACAAAAACATACAAAAAAAAATAGCTGGCACAGTTAAAATGCAAATATATTGTTAACTTATTATAAATCAATAGTTTGTTTTTGGGTGTTGCAGAGAATAAATGGAGGAAAGTAATATTTTTTAAACTTGACAGAAACACTTGTAATTAATAATTCAAAATCTGACTAAAATACTTATATTTTAAAAAAGCAAATCAGACTAAATTGCTATGAATAAAAATCAATCTAAAAATAGCAATAAATTAGAGATATTATCAGCTAATAATTATTCTCATTCTTTTGTTAAAGTTTAATGACGATTCCGCATATTTTTTTATTTCCCTACAATGTAGTGGTGCTTTGTCTTTGGCTTAGTCTAGGGTAAACAGCATTTTTTCATAATGATTTTGTGTAAATATTGTTCAGATCACATGAAATGTATCGTTTATAAACAAACAGATTGTGTTGAGTTTGAGTGAAAAATTTTAACTTTCTTAGGTCAGCAAGATTGGTTTTAAATCTTAAAAAATAACTTATTGATTGCTAAATAGGTTATTTGATGCCGAAATTTTTTTGGCAAGATAGTGAGATCTTTTTTTGCGCACAATAATAATTTGAGCTTGAAATTCAAGTTCACCAAATTCAGGTTCAACCTGCACATAATGCAGTTGCCCAAACTCATCACGTACACGTGCTTGTGCAGAAAAACCAGGACGGGCATTACCACTGGAAATTGTGGCTAAACGTCCGAGTAAATCGACTTGGCGCACGCTATATTTGGGCTTAATCACTTGGTCTAAACAGTGAATCATGAAGACTGTAAAAAAGATGGCAATAATAAACGCTGGAATAATAATGTAATAAGCAGGAACGAAATGTTGTTGTTGTGAGTAAATCAAAAACTGTAAAAAATATCCTGCAACACTGAAATTCATCAGTAAAAAAACAAAAATCAGTACTTTAGAAAATTTAACATCTAAAAGTGGCGATTCTGTAATTCGTTGTGAAAATGCACGTTTGAGCAACTGACTTGGGCGAAAATTAAAGTAATAACCAATCGTTTCGACAGTGCTGAGTAGCAATAAAACAACTAGGCTGAGATGAAAGGGCATTAAGTTCAAATCAGATAAAAACTCATGCATGCGCTAAACTCACGTGTTGAAATATTTATAGGTGATGTTATTAGATGCAGATCATTGATCTAACTCTGCTTAGAGAGCATAGATAAATGATCTGGTTTTGTATAGAGCTAAGATTTGGAACTTTTCGCTTCTTTCTGAAAGTTGCAAAAAAGTTAGTCGTTGATCAAGTAAATCCCACCATCTGAATGAACGCTGATCTCAACTTTCTCAAGTGATTGACCTAAACATGGGCCAGAAATACATTCACCTGTTTCAACTAAAAATAAAGCACCATGCGTTGAGCATTCAATATATTCTTGGTCACGGTCTAAGAATTGGTTTTCTAAAAATTCTAATTCCACTTGTAGGTGTGGGCAGACGTTTTGGTAAGCGTAATACATGCCATCACGTTGGGTGATAAAAATTGTGTCACCATTTGGCGTTTCGTAGGCACGTGCTTCACGCTCAGGAATGTCTTCCATCATACAAATTTTATTCATTACGCAGATTCCTTTTGAATGCTATGTAAAAGTTTAGCGTAATCTTCTACCGCAAGACGAGGGCCGAATTGAGAAACCACTTCACTTGAAATCAGAATGGCAAGTTGAGCTGCAGTTTGGAAACCTAAGCCTGCATTGAGTGCATACAGGAATGAACCTGCAAAGGCATCACCCGCACCGTTGGCATCAACAGCAGTGACTTGACGACCTGGTACAGAAAAAGCGTTGTTGCCATCATAAATTAGGGCACCTTGTGCGCTCAATGTAATGACAATGTATTTGCTTTTTTGTTTTAGTTGTTCTAATGCCGCTTCAGCCGTTTCCGTTCCTGTGTACATCATGGCTTCTTGCTGGTTACAGAAGATCAAATCCACACCATCATCTAGTAACTCATCCAAACCTTCACGCGCATATTGCACCATGGCAGGATCAGATAAAGTCAGTGCAATTTTAACCTGATTGGCTTTGGCAATTTCACGCGCTTGTTTTACCGCAGCACGTGCAGTATCACTAGTAGATAAATAACCTTCGATATAAAGCCATTTTGCTGTTTTAAGTGGCTCAAAATCAATTTGTGTAGCAGAAAGTTCTGCGGTAATGCCCAAGTAAGTGTGCATGGTACGTTCAGAGTCATCACTCACAAGTACCATACAAGTCCCTGTAACGCCTTCACTGACCGATTTGGTTGTGGTGTGAATACCTGCTTCATTTAAGCCTTTGAGGTAAATATCACCAAATTCATCGTTACCAACACGGCAGGCATAGAAGGCTTGACCACCTAAAGCACTAAATGCAACGGTGGTATTTGCGGCAGAACCACCCGAAGCTTGGCCTTTATGTCTTTGTGTTTTAATTAAGTTGTTGTATAAATTTGCTTGTGTTTCACCATCGGTTAATTGCATAGTACCTTTTTGCAAGCTATGTTGAATGAGAAAGTCATCCGAGACTTGAAATTCTTGGTCAATTAATGCATTACCAATTGCAAAAAGGTCAACAGTTGCCATGTCTTTAAATCACAGTCAAAATTAAAAACGCTAAGTTTACACCAATGCTCAGGATTGCTGTAGTTTCATGAATAAAATTCAGCTGAATGAATGTTATTGATGAAAAATAGGGGTTTAGCAGAGTTATCAGGAAGGTTAGATGAACATCGAAATTAAAGAAGCACAAGAGTTACCAACGCAAATTCAGACTTTGGCCAAACATGCTGCTCAAGAAGGCTTTGATTTTGTCCATCGTTTAATTGAAGAATGGGAAAGTGGTAAAAACCGCTTTAATCAGCCTGGTGAGTTTTTATTGTTTGTTTACGATGGTGATCAATTGGTTGCATGTGGTGGCTTAAACCAGCAATGGAATGAGCAAGATATTGAAAGTCGTATTGGACGTGTACGTCGTTTTTATGTTTTGCCAAATTATCGTAAACATGGCGTAGGCAAACAGCTCTTGCAACATTTAGAGAAAAAAGCACGTGCTAATTTTTCGGCGTTGTGTTTAAACACTGATACCAAATCGGCAGCGCATTTTTATCAAAAACATAATTATGTGTATGTCGAAAATCATCCAAACTATAGTTATTTTAAATACCTGATCTAGTTTTGCTTCTGCTACAAGCAGTGTAGGCAGCATTTTGTTGATACTTTGCAAATTTCAATCAATTTAGTCGAGTTTTCAACGTGAATTATCTAAAGAACTAAAGCTATAATGGCTTTAGTTTTTTATTTGCTTATTTTTAGGAGATCACATGACTGTAGATGTCACTGAAACCATTTCCCAGACTGTACATCCTGCGTTTCAGTTGGTACGTCAACACCATGTTGAAGCCTTAGACATTTTAGTGTCTGAATATAAACATAAAGTTACAGGTGCGGTGCATTATCATTTGGCGACAGATCATGATGAAAATGTATTTTTAGTCGCATTTCGCACTCAGCCGATGGACTCCAAAGGTGAGGCACATATTTTAGAACATACTGCGTTGTGTGGTTCTGAAAAATTCCCTGTCCGTGACCCGTTCTTTTTAATGATTCGTCGTTCATTGAATACTTTTATGAACGCATTTACCGCGGCAGATTGGACGGCTTATCCATTTGCAACACAAAACAAAAAAGATTTCCAAAACCTGCTTGCGGTGTATATGGATGCGGCTTTTGCAGCCAATTTAAATCCTCTCGATTTTGCTCAGGAAGGTATTCGTATTGAGCTGGAAAATGGCGAGCCTGTTTATAAAGGCGTGGTATTTAATGAAATGAAAGGTGCGATGAGTTCGCCATCCGATCAGCTTTATCACCAATTGGCTTATCATTTATTCCCTGAAACAACTTACCACTACAATTCAGGTGGCGACCCGAAAGATATTCCAGATTTAACCTATCAAGAATTGGTAGATTTTTATAAGTCACATTATCACCCAAGTAATGCGGTATTTATGACTTTTGGCAATACGCCTGCATACGATTTACAAGAACAGTTTGAACAGTTGGCTTTGGCGAAATTTGAACAGGGCGAAACGTTGTATTCGAAGCCTGAGCGTCGTTTAGCTGCGCCAGTGGCAGTGACTGAAAGTTATGCAGTCGATGCAGAAGAACTGAAAGATAAAACTTATCATGTTTTGGCGTGGTTATTGCCTGAAGCAAGCGATATTAAATTACGCTTAGGTATGCGTTTGGTTGAAGGTGTTTTACTTGAAAATTCTGCATCACCACTGCGTCATTATTTGGAAACTTGGGCGCATGCACAATCTACAGGGCCATTGACGGGCGTGGATGATTCCAACTTTGAAATGACCTTCTTCTGTGGTGTGCAAGGTTCTAACCCTGAACATGCAGCAGAATTTCAGGCGGGCGTTTTAAAAGTTTTACAAGACGTGGCTGCACAGCCTGTGGATACGGCATTGGTCGATGCAATTTTGCATCAAATTGAATTGCATCAGCGTGAAATTAATGGCGATGGTATGCCATACGGGTTGAGCTTGATTTTAAATGGTTTAAGCAGTGCAATTCACCACAATGACCCAATTCAGGTGTGGGATGTAGATACTGCGATTGAGCAAGTCAAAGAAGAACTTAAAGATCCAATGTGGTTATCACGGCTAATTCAGACGCATTTAATTGATAACCCGCACCGTGTTCAAATGACTTTGGTTCCAGATGCAGAAAAATCGGCCAAAGATGCTGCACTTGAAAAAGCACGTCTGGCTGAGATAGGCGCACAACTCACAGATGAGCAAAAAGCAGAAATCGTCGCGCAAACGGAAGCTTTAAAAGTCCGTCAAGATACGCCAGATGATTTGAATTTATTGCCAAAAGTTGGTTTGGAAGATGTGCCTGCAGCTTTGCATATTGTGCAGGGTGAGTTGCGTGAAATTATCAGTAACCGCATTGATTATCCTTTAAATTTATATCATGCAGGAACCAATGGAATTTACTATCAGCAAGTATTGATTCAAATTCCTGATGAAATTGTTCAATCGCCATATTTTAATTTGCTGTCTATTTTGATGGGCGAAGTGGGTGCAGGTGAATACGACTATTTAGAATTACAACAGCTACAAACCGCAGTCAGCGGTGGTTTGGGCATGGGCGCATCTTTACGCTCTAAAGTCGATGACAAAAATCAGATCAGTGCATGGCTCACTTTAACCACTAAGTCTTTGGTGAATAATCTTGAAGCCATCCGCTTGCTGAAACTGGCATTTGAGCAATTACGTTTTGATGAAAAAGACCGTATTATCGAGCTATTACAACAACGTAAAACCCGTTGGCAGTCGCGTTTGTCGGGTTCGGGGCATAGTTATGCCATGCAAATTGCAGGACGTCATCACAGTGCTTTGGCACAGCGCGATTACAACAACACAGGTTTGGGCGCATTAAATTGGTTGGCTGACTTGGTTGCTAAAATTGAAAAAGATACAGCGGAGTACGAGAAACTGATTGCTGAATTGCAATTGATCCACCATAAATTACTGCAAGCACCTAAACAATTTTTGTTGGTATGTGAAGAACATCAATCTGACCGTTTGGTCGAAGAAGTTCAAGAAGTTTGGGATAAACTTACTGTTGCAGAAAATCCTGCTGCTTTAACTCAAGTTCCTGTAGATCATTCAACGCAAGATCAGGCATGGTTGATTCAAGCCAATGTGCAATTCTGTGCTGCTGCGTATCCTGCGGTGGAAGTGTCGCATCCTGATGCTGCACCTTTGATGGTATTGGCTGCATATTTGCGCAATGGTTTCTTACACAGCGCAATCCGTGAAAAAGGCGGTGCTTACGGTGGCGGTGCAAGCTACGATGGCAATGCATGTTCATTCCGTTTTTACAGTTATCGTGATCCACGCTTGGCAGAAACTTTCGCAGACTTTGAAGCGAGTATTGATTGGTTATTTAATGCAGAGCAATTGCCGCATCAACTAGAAGAAGCGATTTTAGGTTTAATTGCTAGTATGGATAAACCAGGTTCGCCTGCAGGTGAAGCGATTACTGCATGTTATGCATTATTGCACGCGCGTACACCCTCATTCCGCACAGTATTACGTGAGCGTTTATTGGCGGTGACTTTAGACGATTTAAAACGTGTTGCGGAGCAATATTTGCGTCAGCAGCAAGCATCTAAAGCCGTAGTCGCACCTGTGTCAAAACGTGAAGCATTGGTCGAACTTGGTTTTGAAATTAAACAAGTGAACTGATACGTGAAATAACAACGAAAACTTAGGGGGGTTTATGAGCGCGTTCAAACTGTTTGAACGCACAGGACTGTCGCTGAGTGTTGCCGCACTCAGCACTGTGTTTGTGGCGAAAACCTATGCACAAGACCCAGCTAGCTTAGTTGCACCTGCAACACCTGAAGCCTGTGTGGCTTTAGAGTCAAATGTTGATCGTTTGGTGTGTTACGATGCTCTGTTTAAAATTCCTGAAGCAGAAAAAACAGCGCTGATTAGCGAACGTCAAGCCGCTCAGGCACTTGCTCCTGCACCTGAAACTGTGACAGAAAAAATTGCAGTGGGTGTGAGTAATATATTTTCATTTGATGTAGCAAAGCTTGATCCGAATGTATCTTTACTGGATAAGCGCTGGGAGCTTTCACCCGATAGCAAATTAGGCACATGGAATTTACGTGCTTATCAACCTGTGTATTTGATGCCCGGCTTTTGGACCAGTGATAAAAACGAACGTCCACAAAGCTTGAATGAGCAAAATACCGTTCCCGTGGGTAAGGAGCAAAACCTGACCTCAATGGAAACCAAATTTCAGCTGTCTTTAAAAACCAAAGCGGTAGAAAATCTGTTGGGTGATAACGGTGATGTGTGGCTAGGTTATACCCAGTCATCACGTTGGCAGGTTTATAATGGTGATGAGTCACGTCCATTTCGTGAAACCAATTATGAGCCTGAAGCCAGTTTGATGATCCGCACCAACTATACACTTATGGGGCTGCATGGTCGTTTATTGGGTGTGACGTTGAACCATCAATCCAATGGTCGTTCTGATCCATTATCACGCAGTTGGAATCGGGTGATTTTTAATTTAGGTTTTGAAAAAGACAATTTTGCCTTGATGTTACGTCCGTGGTATCGCATTGAAGAAGACCGCAGCGATGACAATAACCCTGAAATTAAAAATTATATCGGGCGTGGCGATATGTTGGCATTTTATCGCTGGAAAGAGCATGACTTTTCTTTGATGCTTCGTCATAGCTTAAAAGGCGGTGATGACGCGCACGGTGCAGCACAGTTTGACTGGGTTTTCCCAATCAGTGGAAAATTACGCGGTCATTTCCAATTGTTTGATGGTTATGGTGAAAGCCTGATTGATTATAACCACCGCGCCACCTATGTTGGTTTGGGTGTGTCTTTAATGAATTGGTTTTAAGTAGATTAAGATTGATTTCTCATTATTGCTCGCTGAATATAAAACGCCAATCTTGAAGATTGGCGTTTGTTTTTGAAGTCGGATCGTATCCAGCTTTTATCCAACTTGAATATCTGCGGTTGGATGTTTAAGTCGGCTTTTTTGTGGTGTGGCGATTAAATAAGCCAAAGTCAGCGGCCCTAAACGACCTGCAAACATCAACAACATTAAAATAATTAAGCTGGCAGGTTGTAATTCACCTGTAACACCACGGGATAAACCCACCGTGCACGCTGCAGATACAGCCTCAAACAACAGGTCTAAAAAATTCAGTTTCGGTTCAAGGGCAAGTAAGCTAAACAAACCGAGGCAAATTAACATACCTGTGATGCTGATCACCGCCAAAGCTTTAAAGGTGGTACGTTCAGGTACAGCATGATTAAACACACGCACCTCATCTGAACGTCTTAAAAAACTGATCACACTTAAAATGACAATAATAAATGTGCCAACTTTAATACCGCCTGCGGTACTGAGCGAACCACCACCAATAAACATCAGAAGCATGGTGAGCAAGGTCGAGCTATTTTGCATACTTGCGACATCTAGACTATTAAAGCCTGATGAGCGAGGAACGGTAGCGTGAAACCATGCATTGAGGGCTTGATCGCCAATACTCATGGCTGCAAGGGTATGTGGATTATTGGCTTCAATCGCCCAAATCAGCAGAAAGGCCACAAAGTTTAAACCAGCAATGGTCGATAAAATCAGCTTGCTATTGGGTGAGAGTTTTTTCCAGCGTTTGGCACGTTTAATATCCATGAGTACCACAAAACCAATACCGCCAATGATATACAGCATACTAATAGTTAAGGTAATCAGGTATTGATCTGCAAAACTCATTAAGCTATTGGGAAATAATGAAAATCCACCATTGTTAAAGGCTGAAACACTATAGAAAGCCGCATAGAAAAATGCATCGCTAAATGGATAATCCTGCATCCATGCCAAGGTTAAAATAACCGTGCCAATCCCTTCAAAAAACAATGAGTAGAGCAACACGCTTTTAATGGTCATCGACACTTTAGACAGGTTGGTTTGCCCAATGGTGTCTTGCGCCATGATTTGTTGTTTTAAACCAATTTTGGATGACAAACTTAAAACCGCTAAAATCGCAAAAGTCATAAAACCTAAGCCACCACATTGTAACAACAACATAATGACCATTTGCCCAAATACGGTATAAGCATCGCCAATATTCACTACAGACAATCCAGTGATCGTCACTGCAGATGTAGCAGTAAATAAGGCATTAATCCAACTCATCTCGCCATGATGGGAAATGGGCAGTTTCAGCAAGATTGTGCCAATGCTAATAAAGCTTAAAAAGCCCAGTGCCAAAAGACTGGGTGGGCTTAAATTGACAGTTTCGATTGGTTGTTTCGCTGTTTTTTTCATTCTGACTTAAATTGTTTAGATAAGCGTTTTAATGGTTCAAGTTGTCCTCCAACCACCAAAATATCATCTGTTTGTAGCATTAAATTGGATTCAAGCGTATAGAAAATCGTTTCGGCACGTTTAAACAGTAAAAGTTTAACTTCGGGTGCATGTGACATCAGACTATGAATGCGCGTGCCATGCAAGTTGTCTTTAATTTTTACTTTTACAATATAGTGGTTGTCGTTTAGGCTCATATAACGACTCACCATCGGATAACTCAGCGATTGCGCGATGCGAACGCCCATATCTTCTTCAGGGTGAATAATTTTACTTACGCCCAAATGGGTCAAAATCATGGTGTGCGCTTTACTTTTGGCTTTAACGTAAATTTTAGAAATACCCAAATTCTTTAAATTTAAGACACACAAAATACTGGCTTCAATATCTTCACCAATGGCGACCACCACTGCATCACAATTTTGAATATTCAGTTCTTCCAAAACGTGTTCATCGGTTGCATCGGCAATCACCGCATGGGTAATTTGATCGGCAATGTTTTCTACAAACTTTTTATTGCTATCAATCCCAATGACATCATGGTTGAGTTTGACCAATTGTGTCGCCACAGTTGCACCAAAGCTACCTAAACCAATGACAGCAAATTGTGCCATAGCATCATCCTGAAAAATTATATTATTCTTCCAATATTCTAAAATATTTTAGGGCTCTATACTGTAGCAATATGACTAAAAAACCGCTGAAATCAGCGGTTTTTTGCACTTATTGAGATGTGTGATCGGTTATTTTAAGAAACGCTGATAACCCAAGTTATTAGTAATCTCTTGGTATGGATAAGTGATCTTTTCCAAAGTTTCAATTAAACCATCTGGGTTCTGTTTGGCATCCGAAGCTTCTAAACCGACCAATACACGACCTTCCGCTGCACCGTGGTTACGGTAATGGAACAGGGTGATGTTATGGGTTGGGCCTAAGCGCTCCAAGAAAGTCAGTAATGCACCCGGACGCTCTGGAAATTCCACACGGAATAGACGTTCATTTTCAATATCGGCATGACCACCGACCAAATAACGAATGTGTAGTTTTGCTACTTCATCATCCGACAAATCATCAACATCGTACTGGGTTTTGAGTAACTCATAAATGTCGTGGCGTTCTTTTTCACCAGATTTTAAGCTGATGCCGACAAAGACTTGTGCAGCAGTAGCATCGCTGGCGCGGTAGTTAAACTCGGTGATATTACGACCTTGCAGCGCACGGCAGAAGTTAAGGAACGCACCTTTTTCTTCTGGAATGGTCACGGCAAAAATTGCTTCTTTATGTTCACCGAGTTCAGTACGTTCCGCAATATAGCGTAAACGGTCAAAGTTCATGTTTGCGCCACAGACAATTGACACAATATTTTTATTTTGCAATTGGTGTTGCTCGACATATTTTTTGATGCCTGCCAAAGCCATTGCACCTGAAGGTTCTACAATGCTGCGGTTTTCATCAAAGGTGTCTTTAATTGCCGCACAGATTTCATCGGTATTCACCAAAACTACATCGCGCTCAACAATTGGGCCTGATTGATCTGATTTTTGTAGTTGTAAAACTTCAAACGGTTTCTCACCAATTTGTGCGACAGCAGTACCATCGGCAAATAAACCCACTTGCGGCAAAATAACCCGTTCATTGGCTTCAAAAGCCGCTTTTAAGCAAGCCGATTCATCATATTCTACAGGAATGACTTTGACATGCGGTGCGACATCGCCCAAGTAGGCTGCAACACCTGCAATTAAACCGCCACCACCAACAGCAACGAAAACATATTCGACATCGCGCCATTGACGCAAAATTTCGTTGGCAATCGTACCTTGACCTGCCATGACCAATTCATCGTCATACGGTGGAATAAAAGTCATGCCTTCATCTTGGGCACGTTGAATTGCATATTTGTTGGCAACATCAAATGAGTCACCATGTAATACCACTTCGCCACCCAAGCGTTTTACCGCTTGTACTTTAATATCTGGCGTGGTTTTAGGCATAACGATAATGGCGCGAATGCCCAGTTTTTGCCCAGACAATGCTACACCTTGCGCATGGTTGCCTGCAGAGGCAGTAATTACACCACGTTCAAGTTGGTCTTTGGGTAATTGGCTAATACGGTTATACGCACCACGCAATTTAAAAGAGAATACAGGTTGTAAGTCTTCACGTTTAAAGCGAATGTTATTGTTCAGTTTTTCACTAATTCGTGGCGCTGCGTCGAGTGGGGTTTCGATTGCAACATCGTAGACCGTTGCTTGTAAAATTTGTCGAACCAAACGAGACAGCATGTTAATCTTCCATCTAACAGTTTAAAATAGGGGGTTATTGTAACAAACCCCTGCACATTTGCGCTGTAAAATCGGCAACAAATGTCAAAAATAGTTGAGTGAAGTCATGAGTCTGTATGCTACCCAAGATGAAAAGAAGCAAGCGGCTGCCAAAGCAGCATTAAAACATTTGCCTAAAGGCGGGATTTTGGGGGTAGGTACAGGCAGTACAGTGAATTTCCTGATTGATTTATTGCCTGAATTACAATTAGAAGCAGCTGTGGCAAGTTCTGAAGCGACTGCGGAGCGCTTAAAGAAACTTGGTATTGAAGTGGTCGATATGAACTCTGTGGGCAGTTTAGATGCTTATGTTGATGGTGCAGATGAAATTGACCGTCACATGCACATGATTAAAGGCGGCGGCGCAGCGTTGACCCGTGAAAAAATTGTGGCTTCTATTGCACGTAAGTTTATCTGTATTGTCGATGATTCAAAATGGGTAGAGCAATTAGGACGTGAGTTTCCATTGCCAATTGAGGTGATTCCAATGGCTCGTTCTGCGGTAGCACGCAAAATTGTGGCTTTAGGTGGCGATCCTGCTTACCGTGAAGGTGTGGTGACTGATAACGGTAACGTGATTTTAGATATTTATAATTTAAATATTTTAAATGCGTTGGAATTAGAAAAAACCTTGAATGATATTCCGGGTGTTGTGACCAATGGTATTTTTGCCATCAATAAAGCAGATATTGCAATTGTAGCGACCAATAACGGCATTGAAGAACGTACTGCGGTTTAATTCGTCTCCCAAGTCCCTTGTTTTTAATAGGGGGCTTTTCTCCCTCCTTTATTAAAGGAGGGTCGGGGAGGATTTAATAAAAGAACAACAATGACATTATCTGACTTACCTGAAATTCAAATCACACCACATGCAAAAGCAACACGTTTACGTTTGCGTGTCGAGCCGCATCAAATTCGCTTAACTGTACCGAAATATTGTACTCAGCGACAAATTCAGGATTTTTTGCAGCAATCTGAACAGTGGATGATTGAAACTTGGCATAAACAGCAGGCGCAGCAAGGACTTGTTCGGCGTGAATTGCCAAATCAGTTATCACTTTTTAATTTGGCTAAGCCTTTAAATATTCATTATCAAACACAAAAACACAGTTTTATTTTAGATTTAAAACAGCATTGCCTATGGGTTAGTGACCGCCAACCTGCGGCATATTTAAAAGCCTTTGTTATTGCTTATGCCAAACAAATGTTGCCGATATATTTGCAAACAGTCAGTCATGAAATTGCTTTGCCATTTAAACAGTGCGCAATTCGTCAACCGAAAACCCGTTGGGGCAGTTGCAGTACGCAACAGCATATTATGCTCAATAGCGCCTTGGTGTTGTTTCCTGAACAAATTGTGCGATATGTTGCTGTGCATGAGTTGGCGCATACACGACATTTTGATCATAGTCCTGCATTTTGGGTTGAAGTACAACGGCATGATGCGCACTATTTGCAGCATCGCAAGCAGTTAAAAACAACGTCTTTGCCTTGGTGGTGGTATCAATAAAAAAGCCAACACCCACATGATAAGACTACAATGCAAAGGTGTTGCACGTATTGACTACAATCCAAATCATCTTTTATAAAATCAACAGAATAAAGAAAAGCCCCAAAACCCTAGTAAAACAGTTCAGAAAACCAAAACTTCCTGTCATACTATAGCGTTAGCTTAAACATGCTTTTGAATTGAGGTAATGCACGTGATTTCAGTTGGTATTGTCGGTGGTACAGGTTATACAGGCGTTGAATTATTGCGTCTTTTGCTACGACACCCAAATGTGAAAGTAAATGTACTGACTTCACGTACAGAAGCGGGTCGCCGTGTAGATGATATGTTCCCAAGCCTGCGTGGACACACAGACCTGTGCTACTCAGATTTAAACATCGAAGAATTAAAACAGTGTGATGTGGTGTTCTTTGCTACACCGCACGGCGTTGCAATGCAACATGCTGCGGAGCTTGTTGCAGCCAACACCAAAGTGGTCGATTTAGCAGCAGACTTCCGTTTGCAAGATTTAGCACAGTTTGAAAAATGGTATGGCATGCAACATGCTTGCCCAGACATTTTAAAAGATTCAGTTTATGGCTTGTCTGAACTCAACCGGGAACAAATTAAACAAGCACAGGTGATTGGTAACCCAGGGTGTTATCCAACCACAGTGCAACTTGGTTTAGCGCCATTATTTAAACAAGCTGAAGCTTTAGTGAAACCTGAAAGCATTATTATTGATGCAAAATCAGGTGTGTCTGGTGCAGGCCGTAAAGCCAGTTTGGGCATGATTTATTCTGAAAATGCAGACAACTTCAAGGCTTATGGTGTTGCAGGACATCGCCATCATCCAGAAATTGTAGAAGCATTGGAAAATATATCGGGTCAAAAAGATGTGTTTAATCACATTGTATTTGTACCGCATTTGGTGCCTATGATTCGCGGTATGCTTAGCACTATATATGTCGATTTAACTGAGGCAGGTAATGCAGCAGATTTACAAAGTCTGTATGAGCAGTTTTATGCCAATGAACAGTTTGTAGATGTCATGCCTGCCAATAGTTCACCAGAAACGCGCTCGGTACGTGGCGCTAACCAGTTGCGTATTGCATTGTATAAACCACAACCGAAAAAATTAGTACTTTTGGTTGCGCAAGATAACTTGGTGAAAGGTGCAGCAGGGCAAGCAGTACAAAATATGAACCTCATGTTTGGTTTTGCAGAACATGCAGGACTTGAGGTGATTGGTTTATTACCATAAGAACACGTTTTTCAACTTCACACACATTTAGATTTCGATTTAAATGTGTGTTTTGAATGAATCAAAACAAGAGATGACGATGCATAACACCGATACAGAAACCACGTCACAGTCGAATTCAAGCATGACACCCTCATCTACACCGCCAGAAAAAAAGCCATTTCTTGAAAGCAATGCGCCTTTGGCAATTGGTGCTGCCATTTTAATTTTAGGTAGTGGCTTTTTGGGCTATTCAGTCGGGCATCGTCAGGGCTTAACTGTGGTTGGTTACGATGCCGATGCAGAACAACTGGTTGAAGTGGTGCAAGAACAAAAAACGCGTTTGGAAAGTCTGAATAAGAGCTTAAATGCTGCGGTTCAAGAACGCGATGTTGCGGTCAGTAACTCCAATGATTTGTATCAAGCTTTCACTCAAGCAACTGAAGATAAGCAACGTACTGAAGGCATGAGTGCGATTTATCGTGAAGTTTTGCGTCAACGTGGTGGTTTAAGCCTGACCGTGCAAAATCTTGGGGTGAAACCATTACCAGACAATGCTTATGAATATCAGGTCGATTTGGTACAAGTGAGTCCAAACAAGCGACGTGCAAGTGGTACGGTAGAACTGCGTTTAATTCAAGGCACAGAAGTGCTGGTTGTTCCGATGGAAGACAGCAATTTTAATTTTGATAATTATGAGCGTTTAACAGGGCGCTGGAGCATGCCTAAAGGCTTTAATCCAGACTTTATTGAAGTCCGTTTAAATGGCGCAACTCCTGTGATTAAACGCTTCAGTTGGAGCAAAGGCAAAGCCGTGGAGGCAGATTCTGCCTTTATTTCTGAAATTCCACAAGCAGAAGCTAGCGCTCAATAATGTGTGATATGTAAAACTTATGCGAACCCAAAAAAGATCCATCTGTTTAAATGAAATTAAAACCACTTTTCATCAATCTGGCTATGTCGATTGGCATTTAACCCCGCGTTTAAGTGTGGATGATGCAGGACATGAAGATGATGGTGATATTGCGGTACAAACTGCGCCGCCACAATTAAAACGCCCACCTTTATATGTTGTCGTTTTAATGAACGATGATTACACCCCAATGGACTTTGTAATTGAAATTTTACAACAATACTTTGCAATGAATCTTGACCAAGCGACTCAAGTAATGCTAACTGTACACTATGAAGGAAAAGGTGTCGCAGGGGTCTATCCGCGGGATATTGCGGAAACGAAAGCGAACCAAGTCAATAATTACGCTCGATCACAAGGTCATCCATTACTTTGTCAGATTGAGCCTAAAGATTAAGGGGGTTACATGCTCAGTCGTCAATTAGAAGTATCACTACGTTTGGCTGTTAGCATGGCTCGTCAAAAGAGACACGAGTTTCTAACGGTTGAACATTTATTATTGGCTTTATTAGACAATGATTCGGCAGTCAATGCACTCAAGGCGTGTGGTGCAGATGTTATTGTGCTGCGTAAAGAACTCGAAGAATATGTAGAACAACATACCCCTAAACTTGCTGAAAATAACGATCAGGCGCCGCACCCGACCGAAAGTTTTGACCGCATTTTGCAGCGTGGTATTTTCCATGTGCAATCTAGCGGTGGTGACCGTACGGTTGAAGGCGCAGATATTTTAGTGGCAATGTACTCTGAACGTGATTCATTTGCCGTGTATCTACTCAAGCGTCATCAAATTAACCGTTTGACCTTAACGCAATACTTATCGCACGGTACACGTAAAGACGAAACGCAAGCGGAAGAAGAGGTTGAAGAATTAGATAGCGAAAGTTCAAGCTCTGCCAATGCTGGCCCGTTAGAGCTTTACACGCTAAATTTGAATACTGAAGCGCAAAAGGGTAAAACCGATCCGTTAATTGGGCGTGAAAAAGAAATTGAGCGTGCTGCACAAATTCTATGCCGTCGTCGTAAGAACAACCCATTGTTGGTGGGTGATCCAGGCGTGGGTAAAACCTCTATTGCCGAAGGTCTGGCGTGGCTGATTGTGAATGGTAAAGCGCCAAAACCACTCGAAAATGCCGAAGTATATAGTTTGGATATCGGTGCGTTGGTAGCGGGTACAAAATACCGTGGTGACTTTGAAAAGCGTTTAAAACAACTGTTAAATGCCTTGAAAAAGAAACCTGATGCCATTTTATTTATTGACGAAATCCACATGATTATTGGTGCAGGCTCAAGCATGGGTAGCACTATGGATGCATCAAATTTAATTAAACCTGCGTTGGCAAATGGTACTTTGCGTTGCATTGGCTCGACGACATTCCAAGAATATCGCCAGGTATTTGAAAAAGACCATGCACTTTCACGCCGTTTCCAAAAAATTGATGTGAATGAGCCTTCAATTTCAGAAACGATTGATATTTTACGTGGTTTAAAATCGAAATTTGAAGAATTTCACCATGTTAAATATGATGATAAAGCATTGGTGTCTGCGGTAGAGTTATCGGCCAAATTTATCAATGACCGTTTCTTGCCAGACAAAGCCATTGATGTGATTGATGAAGCAGGTGCGCAGCGCCGTTTAAGAGCTGAGCAAGATGATACTTTAATCACAGTAGAAAATATTGAAGATATCGTCTCTAAAATTGCACGTATTCCACCTAAAACCGTATCGAAAGATGACAAGACTGTACTTGAACATCTTGAGCGTGATTTAAAACGTGTGGTCTTTGGTCAAGATGAAGCTATTGAAGCGTTAGCATCAGCAATTAAACTGTCACGTGCTGGTTTAAAAACACCAGACAAACCAGTGGGTAGTTTTGTATTTGCTGGCCCGACAGGCGTTGGTAAAACCGAAGTTACCAAGCAGTTGGCAAAACTGTTGGGTGTGGAATTGGTTCGCTTTGATATGTCTGAGTACATGGAGCGCCATGCCGTTTCACGTTTAATTGGTGCACCTCCAGGCTATGTCGGTTTTGATCAGGGTGGCTTACTCACCGATGCGATTCATAAAAATCCGCATTGTGTGTTGTTGTTGGATGAAATTGAAAAAGCGCATCCTGATGTATTTAACCTATTGCTGCAAATTATGGATCATGGTTCATTGACCGATAATAATGGTCGTAAATCAGACTTCCGTAATGTGATTTTGGTTCTGACCACTAATATTGGTGCGGAAAGTATTTCCCGCGTGAGCATTGGTTTCATGGATCAAGACAACAGTAATGACAACCAAGAAGCGATGAAAAAAGCCTTCTCACCTGAGTTCCGTAACCGTTTGGATGGGGTCATTCAATTTAAAGCTTTACCTACTACAGTAATTGAAAATGTAGTGGATAAATTCTTGACTGAATTACAAGCGCAGTTGGATGATAAAAAAGTCATTCTTGAGGTTGATCAAGATGCGCGTGAATGGATGGCTGAGCATGGATATGATCGCTTAATGGGCGCACGTCCAATGCAACGTCTGATTCAGGAACACTTGAAAAAGCCATTGGCAGAAATGATTCTGTTTGGTGAACTTGTAGAACAGGGCGGTAATGTGGCTGTTTCTGTGAAGAAAGAGAACGGTAAGGCAGTCGGTTTGAAACTTGAAGTCTTTGAAGATCAAACGGCTGAACCAGCCTAATCAATCCTTATTTGAATTTTGAAAATAACCCATGTTGAACATGGGTTATTTTTTATGAATTCGCAGATGCGTGAACTTGAATCGTTACTGCTAAAAGAGAGACCACACAGGATTTATGGATTTTCAGATCACTAAAATTGCCAGCACAACGTTCTTGTTTTTTGTTACGGCAGTTATGGAAATATTAGGCTGTTATTTTCCTTATTTGATTTTAAATCAGGGGAAATCACAGTGGTTATGGCTGCCAACAATTTTAGCCTTAGCGGCTTTTGTGTGGTTATTGACTCTACATCCTGCGGCATCGGGGCGAATTTATGCGGCTTATGGTGGTATTTATATTTGTACAGCCTTGATTTGGTTAAAGTATGTAGATCAAGTCAATTTAACACGTTGGGATATGTTCGGTGGAATGATAGTAGTTTTAGGCGCATTGATCATTATTTTACAACCGCAAGGTTTAATACGTTAGGTTATATTTGGGTTTACGCATTAAACCTTAGGCATTAAATCTTAAAGCTGAGGTTGTTTTAGTTTTAAATACAGTTCAGTCTGCTTTAAATTGGCACTCGCTATTTGCCAATTGCACATTAAACTGGGTTTTTTCTGCACTGAGTTTTAAGTTCAATACATAGGGATTTACCCGTTGGAACTGATGCTCAAAAATAGATTCACAATTATGAATTAAGTTTTGTTTAATCATATTTTTGACATTGTTATAACCTGTACTTTCTACAAACTGCGTGAAGTCAGGTGAAATAATCATGCCACGAATATTGATTTGTTTGTCTGTCGCCGTACTTTGTTCAATCACTGTATTTTGATCGACCTGATAAGGCATAGTACGAGAATCTTCATCACTAATGACATCTAAAATTTCATTTAAAGCGACGATATTTTGAATTTTATAATCTGCACTTAGAATCTTTTGTTGGACTAAATATTGATCTAATTCACTGGCTTTGGCATAGAGTGAAGCACTCGCGATCAGTGTAGTAGTGCACAGCGTAATTGTGGCAAGTGTTTTATCAATCATATTGTTTATCTAGGCTCTTTTAGAAATTTTAGAAAAATAGACCATAACTCAAGATTATAGCGAGCCAAATAAAAAAACAGCACCTTTTGGTGCTGTTTGTAACAAAACTCATCAAAGTTTTGCGAATATTTAAGACGGGTTTTAAAGCTTAGTCTTTTTTAAGATTTTCATTCAATAAAAACTCAACCAATGCTTTTTGAGCATGTAAGCGATTTTCTGCTTCATCCCACACTACAGCATTTTTGTGATCGAGCATATTTTCAGAAATTTCTTCACCACGGTGCGCAGGTAAGCAGTGCATAAATAAACAATCAGGATGTGCTAAATCCATCAGGCGTTCATTCACTTGATAGTCTGCAAACGCTTTTTCACGAATTTTTTGTTCTTCTTCCTGTCCCATGCTTGCCCAAACATCGGTCACAATCAGATCAGCATTCACTGCTGCATCCTCAGCAGAATCGACCAATTCTACGCAGTGTGCAAATTCAGACAGGAAGCGCTGTTCTGGCTCATAACCTTTCGGTGTCGCAATTTTTAAATTAAAGCCCCACATGTGTGCTGCTTCAATATATGAGTTACACATATTGTTGCCATCACCAATCCACGCCACAGTTTTACCTTCAATTGAACCACGGTGTTCAACATAGGTTTGCATGTCTGCAAGGAGTTGGCATGGGTGATGATCGTCAGTTAAGGCATTGATCACAGGAACTTTAGAATAAGAAGCAAAGCGTTCTACAATGTCGTGACCAAAGGTACGAATCATCACAATATCAAGCATGCTTGAAATGACACGTGCAGAATCTTCAATCGGTTCACCACGGCCTAACTGTGTGTCACGTGATGATAGGAAAATTGCGCTGCCACCAAACTGACTCATACCTGCTTCAAACGATACACGAGTTCGGGTACTAGATTTTTCAAAAATCATTCCCAAGACTTTGCCCACAAAGGGTTGGAAAACTTCATTGTTATGCTGTTTACGCTTAAGCTCAATGGCGCGTTGCAAAATTTGATTCAGTTCTAAAGTCGATAAATCGCGTAATGTTAGAAAGTGACGTAGAGCCATTCGTTACTCCACAATAATTGCTGAATGAGAAAAACAACAATTAGTTGTTGGTTGGTTAAGTGAAAAAGGGAATCGGCTAATATACTATAGGATGAAGAAATTGCAAAAAAACTAGACTTTTTGATGGGCGTCTAGAAAGCGATCTACACAATAACTTACATAATTGGTTGTTTCTTGTTCTGTTTCTTGTTTTGGAATACCCATGATGATACGCCATTCAAAATTTCTTAAAATACCGAAATACAGTTGTGCAGAATAAATAGGCTGTTCACAGCAAATTAAACCTTGCTGACTGGCATGTTCCAATACTTTGGCAATACAAAGTTGCACATGCAAAGGGCCGCGCTCATGTATGTGTAAGGCAATATCAGGATTGCGCTGACTTTGCTCTAATACCAGACGCATAAAGGCTGCATTTTCTGGTTCCAAAATATGATGATAAAAATTCAATAAGGTTTGAATCAAATAACCACGTAAATTTGAATCAATTTGTTCAAAGGGAATGTGAATATCCTGAAAAAATTTATCACGGCGATAATCACAAATAGCTTTGAATAACCCTTCTTTATTGCCAAAGTATTTATAGATCGACGCTTTAGAACCGCCTGCGTGTTGCACAATATCATCTAAGGATACGGCATCGTAACCACGCTCTAAAAATAGCTCAGTTGCACTGACTAATAACGCTACACATCGCTCATGACCACGCTTGGTTGGTGGTATATCTTTACCTAAAGGAGCGAAATGGGCGAGTTCGTGCATATTGAGTAAAAAATCATCAATTAAATAGAAGGGAGATTGTCATTATAACAAATATATGTACAGCGTGCTGTGTCGAAGTGTACTTGCACATGGCATGATTTGAGCTGAAAAAGCCATATTTTTAGAAAATAGTTTAAATTTTGCTTATTTAGTGTACTAAAAAGCTGTGTTTATCAAAAATAAAGAATAACCAACATCACGAAAATTTATTGTGCAATAAATTTGAAAATTATTTGACTAAAGTTTTAGAGTATAGATTCTAAAAAGCCATGGCGTGATCTCGCATTCTCGATATACTCGAATCTCGAAAAATATAGTAAGAAAAGCGGAAAGGAAGATGACAGAACAAACATCTGCGGGCTTAAGATTCAGACAAGCCTTGGAAGTCGAAAAGCCATTACAAATTATCGGCACGGTAAATGCTTATGCTGCCATGATGGCAAAACAAGTGGGCTATAAAGCCATTTATTTATCTGGTGCAGGTGTTGCCAACTATTCTTACGGTTTACCTGACTTGGGCATGACCAGTTTAGACAACGTCTTGGAAGATGTGCGTCGTATTACTGAGCGTGTAGATACTCCATTATTGGTGGATATTGATACTGGTTGGGGTGGTGCATTTAATATTGCCCGCAGTATTAAACAAATGATTGCTGCAGGTGCTGCTGCAGTACACATTGAAGATCAGGTTGCACAAAAGCGTTGCGGACATCGTCCAAACAAAGAAATTGTAACCCAACAAGAAATGGTCGATCGAATTAAAGCTGCAGTTGATGCAAAAACTGATTCAAACTTTGTAGTCATGGCACGTACAGATGCCTTGCAAAAAGAAGGTTTGCAGGCCGTGATTGACCGTGCTTGTGCATGTGTGGAAGCAGGTGCAGATGCAATTTTTGCTGAAGCGATGACTGACATTACCATGTACAAAACAGTATGTGATGCAGTAGGTGTACCTGTACTTGCAAACATTACTGAATTTGGTGATACCCCATACTACACCACTGAAGAATTGGCAGAGCAGGGTATTCGTATGGTGTTGTATCCACTTTCACCAACACGTGCCATGCAAAAAGCTGCCTTAGAAGTAATGCAATCTATTCGTAAAGATGGCACCCAAGTCAATGTCTTAGACAAAATGCAGCAACGCAAAGAATTATACGAATTCCTTGATTATCACACTTTTGAAAACACATTAGACAAGCTGTTCAAACAGGAGAATTAAAAAAATGGCTGAAGGAAAAGTACTCACAGGCGCAGGATTGCGCGGACAAGTGGCGGGTAAAACTTCACTCTCAACTGTAGGTAAAAGTGGCGCAGGCTTAACTTACCGTGGTTATGATGTACAAGACTTGGCAGAAAACTGCCAGTTTGAAGAAGTTGCTTACCTGATTTTCTTTGGTGAATTGCCTACTTCAGAGCAATTGGCTGCCTATAAAGCAAAATTGAAATCTTTACGTGCATTGCCACAAGCATTGAAAGAAGTGCTTGAGCGTATTCCTGCAGATTCACACCCAATGGATGTGATGCGTACAGGTGTTTCAATGTTGGGTAACCTAGAAACCGAACAGTCATTTGAACAGCAACAAGATGTTGCAGACCGTATTTTGGCAACTCTGCCAGCCATTATCTGCTATTGGTATCGTTATAGTCACGATGGCGTGCGTATTGAAGAAAATACTGACGATGACTCAATCGGTGCACAATTCCTGCATTTATTACGTGGTGAAAAACCAAATGAATTGCATGAACAAGTGATGAACGTATCATTAATTTTATACGCAGAGCATGAGTTCAACGCATCGACCTTTACGGCACGTGTTTGCGCATCAACTTTGTCTGACATGCATTCATGTATTACAGGCGCGATTGGTTCATTACGTGGCCCATTACACGGTGGCGCGAATGAAGCAGCGATGGAAATGATTGAAAATTGGACATCGCCAGAAGAAGCTGAACGTGAAATGCTAGGCAAGTTGGAACGTAAAGAAAAGATCATGGGCTTTGGTCATGCGATTTATAAAGACAATGATCCACGTAACGGCATCATCAAAATCTGGTCTGAGCGTTTAGCGCAAGATGTAGGTGATACAGTACTTTATCCTGTATCGGTGCGTTGTGAAGAAGTGATGTGGCGTGAGAAGAAATTATTCTGTAATGCTGACTTCTTCCATGCGTCTGCGTATCACTTTATGGGTATTGCGACCAAACTATTTACACCAATCTTTGTGATGAGCCGTGTAACAGGTTGGGCAGCACACGTGATGGAACAGCGTGCAGATAACCGTATTATCCGCCCAAGTGCAGATTATACAGGCCCAGAATTGCGTAAAGTTGTACCAATTGCAGAGCGTTCGGCTGCTTAATTGGTTGTCTAAAAAGCTGTACCGTGCATGAACATCATGTGATGCAGCAGTTTAGGCTGAAGATAAGGTTTCATTGTTAAGCAATGGAACCTTATTTTTTTTGAGGTTTGGATGAGGGTAGTCAAAAATACAATGAGTAATTATTGGGTAATCCTCCCTAAAAATAATTGAGTTTAAAAGTAGAAAATCGAATAACCTTGATTTAAGGAGATTTTCTATGAAAACATCTAAGTATTCAGACAGCTTGATCATGAGTATCTTGAAGCAAGCTGA
>NZ_VPEY01000018.1:0-52180 GCF_013416935.1 Acinetobacter sp. YH1901141
TCATCCAATTATTTTAACAGTATTTTTCTTAATAGTGACTATAGTACAAGTATTTAAAACGACATTTCGTGTCGTTCATATGGTTTACTCCAGTCGCTTATATCCTCGTGCTGAACCACGAGGTTTTTCGCTCCAGTGGATAAAAATAAAGATTTTCTATCTGTACAATCTCGTTAGAATACTCACAGCTTATCTTAGAGAATTGTCATGTCTAAACCACAGCAAAAGCAAAAAAACTCAGCCTTGGCAGAGTTGATAGAAGAACAAAAACTGCTCTGTGAAGAATTTGGTTCAGCCTATATTGCTGTGAGTGGCGATGATGTTGTCGCAGTTGCAGTCCAGACCTTAAATAAAGATCCACTTGTGGGCTTGCGTAAAGCGCCAGAAGGTGAAGAAAAAGTCGCGTGGTACATTTATGGCGGTGAATTGGGTGAAGATGACGTGAACTTTGAAACCATGCCTGTACGCGAGCTACAAGATATTTTGCCCGATGTGCTTCCATACTTGGCTTTAGAACAAGGCTACCGCTTTATGATTGATGCTGATGACTATGAAGATGTCTGGAAAGAAGGCGATGAGTCTTAAGCCTATGCGCATGTCGAACATGGCAAAAATATCGGTGAGCATTATGCTTGGACTGCAAAGTCTGAGCGTAATGGCACAAGGTATTCAAGCGCAGCAGTTGGCACTTGAAGCATCATCGATGCCTATTACAATCCAACACGCAGTCGATGGATTGACCCAAACGCAATATCAATATTTGTTAAATCAATACACGCAAATTGTGAATGACAGCAAAAAAATACTGGATGACCCAGCTAGCCAAGCAACGGCAGAACAACAAAAACAGGCATTTTGTGCACGCTATCACGCCTATAAAAATATTGCTGAAATTTCCGAGCACAATCCAAACTTGTATCCTGCACCTGTGATGTTAATGGTGGCAAGGCGTTATTTAGAGCAGCAGCACAACAGTTTCACGGCTTCAGGTATGACTGAACAAGTTTTTTGTGCAGGAGCTACATCTAAATAGTGTGATCTGCCTTATAAGTGAATAGCAAATCTGAAGATTGAAGATGCAGACATATAAAACCCCAAAACTGGGGATCCCTTTTAAGCAGATTGTGAAGTCATACTTCATTTTTTATCAATTTTCATGCAAAACTGACTTTGCAAAGACTGTAGAATCTTTTAACTTGCAGGTAGTGAACTGAGGGATAGGCGACATAGATGAAATGGGATGAAATTGGCGAGCAGCCTTGTTCGATTGCACGAACCTTGTCGGTGATTGGTGACCGTTGGACGATGCTGATTATTCGTAATGCCTTTATGGGTATGCGTCGCTTTGATGATTTTCAACAACATTTAGGCGTAACGCGGCATGTATTGTCAGATCGTTTAAAGCGTTTGGTGGAACATGAAATTTTAGTCAAAGTGCCTTATGTAGAGCGCCAAGAACGTTTTGAATATAAATTGACTGAGAAAGGCTTGGAGCTTTATCCCTTAATGCTGTCTATGGCAAATTGGGCAGATAAATGGATGGATCAAGGTTTAGGTAAGCCTGTGGAATACATCCATAAAAATTGTGCTAAGACGTTTTAGCCTGTGGTGGTATGTTCGGAATGTGGTGAAGAACTGCATGCCAAGCAAGTAAAACCACATTTTACCCCAGTGTATTATCAGTACATCCAAGCACAGCAAAATTTAAAACAAACCTAAATCAGTGCCGTATTAATCAGCAACAGTTTGTCTATAAGCAGTTGGCTGGTTTAGGAATACCCGCTAAACGACTTAAATGCCGTGCCACCAAACCTGTATTAAATTTTTCCTGCAAAACAGCGTTGTTAATCTCTGGGCTTACAGTTTTCATTAAAAATTTGATTAAAGGACGGGTTGCAGGTGAGTGTCCAAATTGCTGATAAAATTGGCGTACAGCGTGCAAAACTTCAAAATGCCAAGCTGTGAGTTCAAGCTCTAAACTTTGCGCCAATTCTTGCGCCACTTGTTCATTCCAGACAGTGTAATCCAGCAAATGTCCATCTTGATCTAATTCTAGTGTCATCTCTTGTTTCATTCACCCTTAAAAATGCTTTGCATTGGTTTCATATCATTACGGCTTGCTATTTTAAGCTGATACAGCGCTGATGTGCTAAACACAGCGTTGCAAAAGCTGCATAATTAATCGGCTGTACATTTTCCGCCAAATGACCATTCAATATTTCTGCATCATTTTCCAGTACATATATTTTGTCTAGCTGGGCACAGAGTGGATGTTGCTGATGCAATACCGCATCACCCATAAGTACAACGCTGTCTTGCGGAGCATACAAGGCATTTAGCTCTGCTAAAATTGTTGCGGTGCTATCAAAGCTCGCTTGGATTAAATATAAATTTGCGTCAGACATGCTTTTCTCTTTAGATGTTTAGATATGGTCAAATGATCAATCAGATTGTTAAACCACCGATCAACCTACCAATATAAAACTCGATCAAAGGTTTGAATCAGCTCCCGATTCAGTTCCACCCATTCAATTTCATGTACCGTATTTTTGATAAACGGCGAGTTAGCATGTTTATTTTCAATCAAAATTGGGCTGAGGTCATAAAACTCAAAGCTATCAACCAAGTTGGATGCCACTTTAAAGGCATGTTTTAGTGAATCAAAAGCCAGTTCTGACTGTAATAGGCTTAATGCCGCATCTTGTAATAATACTTTGACTTCACAACCAAAAGTTGCCAGTACCATTGTTGCAGACAAGCTTTCATGCACTTGTAAGCTGTTTAAATTGGCCTGACGTAAAACCACGAGTACAGTTTTCACACAATTTACCTTTTAAATGCAACAGATTTACAAAATGAATCGCTTAAAATTGAATCAGGCGTTCTGTGCTTTGCACTGCATCGGCCAGTTCGCCCAAGCCAACCAATTCAAAGCCTGCGGCTAAATTGTGTTGGCTCAGTTGATGGCGTTTGGCATTGTCTGCATCGCTAATACCACGTGCCAGTGCGGCACTTACACATACGGGTAAACGAATAGACAATTTTTGCCATTCTGTTTTGAGGTTGCGTTGATCATCGGGTACCCATTGCAACTCATTCGCTACAGCAACGCCATCTTGATAAAAAAACACACGAAAAGCCTCATTTTTCTGTTGTAAGGTTTGAGCAAGACCGAGTGCATGCCATGCATGAATAGAGGTTGGTGCGGAGGTTATTAGTAATAAGGTGCTCATCAAAATTCACTAATGCAATGTGCCAAGGCGCATTCAGACTTTATAAAAAAAGGTAGTATAAATGATTTTAGTGACTGGTGGTTTAGGCTTTATAGGCTCACACATTGCATTAAGCCTAATGGCTCAAGGGCAAGAGGTCATTATTGTAGATAATTTATCCAATGCAAGTATGCAGACCTTAGAGCGACTTGAATATATTGCAGGGCGTTATGTGCCTTTTGCCAAATTAGATGTAAGAAACACGCCTGCGCTGAACAAAGTCTTTGAACAATATTCGATTACTGCGGTGGTGCATTGTGCAGGGTTTAAATCTTTAGAAGAATCGGTGCTTAAACCACTGGAATATTATAACGATAACGTCAGTTGTATTATGAGTTTATTGCGTTCCATGCAACGTACAGGTGTGCGTCGTTTAGTGCATCTTTCAAGTATAGCGGTCTATGGCAAGTCAGGATTGAATCTGGAAGAAAGCCAGAGTTTTAATTACACCTATGCCAATCCGTATGTGAAATCTCAGCAGATGGTTGAAGAAATCATCCGCGATACTTTTAGAACGGATAATGAATGGAATATTGCTATTTTGCGCTTGAGTAATATAGCAGGTGCATTTGAACACGGCATTTTAGGTGAAGTCGTTGCTCCGTTACCTAAAAATATTATTCCTTTGGCGATGCAAGTCGCAGTACAGCAGCGTGAAGCGATTGAATTACGTCAGCAAGCTAATACTGCAGATCAAACTGTAGAACGTAGCTTTGTGCACGTACTCGATGCCTGTGATGCTGTGATTGCAAGCCTGCATTGGTTATTTGAGCAAACGCATAGCTGTGAAGCTTTTAATATTGCGGGAGAAGTGGTTTCAATTCAACAATTACTTGCACGTATTAGTGAAGTCACTGACACTGAAATTGCTACAGTTCCTGCAATTCATTATGAATATCCTGAGTTAGATCAGTTAGGTGCAGTCGTAGATAAGGCACAACAATATTTACACTGGCAGCCAAAACGTAGTCTGGAAAAAATGCTAGAGGATGAATGGCGTTTTTATCAAAATACGCTTAAGCATTAAAAGTAAGCGCTATAAAATTCGTTGAGATGCGATTCACGAAGCCTCATAGCTGAAACAGATACAATGCAACGGAATTATTGATAATAATTATCATTTACTAGGCTGTCTGTTTTTTATAAGATCGAGATAAGAGCACATGACATCATTGAAATCACGAAGGAATGAGGCTGAACATGCAAACACGTATTGAACATGACACCATGGGTGAGGTTGAAGTTCCGAATGACGCGCTTTGGGGCGCACAAACTCAGCGCAGCTTACAAAATTTTAAAATCGGCAATGAGCGTTTACCACGCGCCATGATTCGCGCTATGGGTTTGGTTAAAAAAGCTGCGGCAATAACCAATGCAAACTTAGGGCAAATCCCTCAAGAGTTGGCGCAGTACATTGTCGGTGCAGCAGATGAAGTCATTGCAGGGCAGTGGGACAGTCAATTTCCTTTGGTGGTGTGGCAAACAGGTTCGGGTACGCAAAGTAACATGAACTGTAATGAAGTGATTGCCAATATCGCCAATCAAAAACTGGGGAATCCTTTAGGTGCACAAAAGCCTGTACATCCGAATGATCATGTCAACCGCGCCCAATCGACCAATGATTCTTTTCCAACTGCAATTCATGTGGCAGCGAGTTTGCAAATTAATGAACTGCTCATTCCTGCAGTAAAGAGTTTGCGCGATACGTTGCATGCGAAAAGTGAAGAATTTTCTGAAATTGTCAAAATTGGACGTACACATTTACAAGATGCGACACCATTAACTTTAGGGCAGGAATTTAGTGGCTATGTATCGCAGCTAGATCATGGTTTAAAACGTCTAGAACAGGCTTTAACAGGCTTGTATGAGTTGCCATTGGGCGGTACAGCAGTCGGTACAGGCTTAAATGCACATCCTGATTATGCGGTACAGGCAGCGGAGCAATTGGCACAGCTAACAGGCTTAGCATTTGTGACTGCACCAAATAAGTTTGAGGCTTTGGCGGGGCGTGATGCTGCGGTATTTGCTTCAGGTGCATTAAAAACTTTGGCGGTGAGTTTAAATAAAATTGCGAATGATATTCGCTGGTTAGCCAGTGGCCCGCGTTGTGGTTTTGGTGAGCTGCGTATTCCAGAAAATGAACCTGGTTCAAGTATTATGCCGGGCAAGGTTAATCCAACACAAAGCGAAGCAATGACCATGGTAGTTGCACAGGTATTGGGCAATGACACCACAATTAACGTGGCTGGTGCATCGGGCAATTTTGAGCTGAATGTATTTATGCCAGTAATTGCATATAACTTATTGCAATCTATTCAACTCTTGGGCGATGCATGTAATAGCTTTAATGAGCATTGTGCCGTTGGCATTCAAGCAAACCGTGAAAAAATAGATCACTTTTTGCATGATTCACTCATGTTAGTGACCGCTTTGAATCCTGTAATTGGTTATGAGAATGCAGCGAAGGTGGCTAAAACAGCTTATAAGGAAAATAAAACCTTAAAGCAAGTTGCAGTAGAGCTGAATTTGGTCACAGCAGAGCAGTTTGATGAAGTGGTACGTCCTGAACAAATGATTGCACCGAATACCAAGTAATCAGTTTTAAACAAATTCAAGGTCTGTGTTTGTCTGCACATGATGCGAGGTAGACACAGACTTTGTTTATGAAAATCAGGGAAAATTTTGGGCATCCTTCCTTATTAAAATTATGTTGTGTATAATTACACAATGAACAGCAAAGACATTATTAAGCGTCTTGAGCAGGAAGGCTGGTACAAAGTGGGTGGTAAAGGCGACCATGAAAAGTATAAGCATCCTGAAAAGCCTGGACATGTTGTGGTACCACATCCACGTAAAGATATGCCAATAGGAACTCTACGCAATATATATAAACAGGCTGGTTGGGAGTGGAGGTAAAAATGTTATATCCAGTATATGTTCACAAAGATGAAGATAGCGCATACGGTTTAACCTTTCCTGACTTTGATGGATGCTTTAGCGCAGCAGATGAGATGCAAGAAATTCAGCGCATGGCACAGGAAGCGGTTGAAGTTCACTTTGATGGTGAAGATATTCCGTTACCAGAACCATCAAGCCCAGAGCAATGGTTAGGTGATGAGCGATTTGAGGGGGGGGTTTGGTTGTTAGTTGATATTGATACAACAAAAGTAAATACAAAGTCTATTCGTATTAATATCAGCATGCCAGAAGCTTTAGTGAAACGTATTGATGCTGTTGCAAAAAAACAACATTTAAGCCGTTCGGCATTCTTAGCTAAAAGCGCGGAAATGGCGTTGCATTAATCAAGTAAAATATACTAAACCCAGCCTAAATGCTGGGTTTTCTATTGCACCTAATTTGAATGTAGAGGGGTAATTCATCCTAATACGATTTTAAATTTATGTGTTGGTGTAAAGACATAATTTGCATAACGGCAGAATAGGCTGCTACAAGGTGCTATCTAAATGTAATAGTTCAAAACCCGTCATTTAGTCGCATTAACCACTTTTAGATGCTTTCTTTTATGTCCGTTCCTTATTCAACTTACATTGATTAAGCTGCCATAATTGCTAGAATACGCAATACTTCAAAATACTGTTTTGCTAAAGTTTTGCATTTATTTTGCAAAATTTAATTTTTTTATAAGCAACTCAATATCTTAACTACGGAAATTTTCAATGCTCTCAATTTATTTAACAGATGTTCAGCAACACGTGCAATTTAAAGATTACCCGGGTGAGCAGCCTGTTAAATTTATCTTGAATTTTAAAAAGATTTTTCCAAGTGTAATGGAGCTTTTACTACCTGTATTGCCTGAAAATGAAAATCTGGAAGAAATGACGTGGGAATCGACCACTGCAGATTTAGAATTATTTAAGTTGTTGCTCAGTGGGTGGGGCGTAATTGAATTACGTTTAAATGCGCTCAGTCAGTTCAAAGGCAAGACATTTGCAGATCAATTGGTGAAACAAGCCCAACAAAAACGTAAAGACTTCGCCAAAGCCCAACAACAATTACAAACTGTAGAGCTAGATTATTTATTTATGCATGAAACACATGCCTTAATTGATGCAGAATTGGTAGAAGTAGGTGAAAAGTTCTATTTGCCAATTTTGCGTGATTTATGGAAAGGCAAAGTATCTACAAAAGTTTTGGAAGCGAAGTTTTAAGAACAAACCCATATTAAAAAGCTGCCTCGGCGGCTTTTATTTTTTATAGAATCATACAAGACGATTAGCAACCACTTGCGAATCCAGATCAACCCCAAATAGCCTAAGTAAAAATTTTAGAAATTTCCTCTCTTAAAAAATAATGTCTTGAATTTTCCAGTAAATCTTTATGCCAATACATCCCCATATTAATTAAGGGCAAGTCTACAGGCACATCAAAAATATTCAATTTTTGGCTCATATTTAAATGCTTTAAAATCATTTTTGGAATAGTCAGTATCGCTTGAGGATGCTGCTGTAAAATCTGTAACGCCGTAGAATAATGCTGACAACGTAAAAAAACCTGCCGTGATAATTGCTTTTGATGCAAATAAATATCTTCTAACAACATACCTGTACGCCGTGATGAAACCCCAATATGCGCAGAAGATAAATACAGAGCGGTATTCATTTCCTGTTGTGAACTACAGACTACAAATTGGTCTTGAACTAAGGATTGAAACTGAATTTTATCGCCGAAATTTTGTTCTAAATCAATTACAAAATCAATTTGTTGTGCTGCCAAATCTGCCAATACCGTTTTACGGTCTAATTTGTGGCTCAGAAATTGAATATCCAAGTTCAACTTTTGAAAATGCGCCACCAATTTAGGAAAAATAATCGGTTCAATTTCATCATGGATAGCAATTTTGAGCGATTGCAACATATTCGGCTCAAATTGCTGTTTCTGTATTGCAATACTTTGAATCGCCAACAAGGCATTTTTAATAGTCGGATAAATTTGCTCGGCAAAAGGCGTAGGCAGCATTTTATTGCCACTTCGCACCAGTAAATCATCTTGTAAATGTTGTCTTAAACGCTGCAAAGCATGACTGGCGGCAGATTGGCTAATACACAAAATTTGTGCAGCTTTGGAAATACTGCGCTGCTCATAAATTGCAACAAACATCGGGTATAAATTGATGTCTAAACGATGAAAAACGGCAAGATCAACTTTTGCATTATTATGAACATGATTCATAGTGTTTTATTGAATTAAATCATTTTGTTCATATTAGTTTTCAAGTTAAGGTGTTGTAAAGCAATGAATACAATATTTTAAGGGATTTGAACCATGTTTGAGCTATCTGCACGCGCCAAAGACTATATAGAACGTACCAAAGCCTTTATTGCCAAAGAAATTGAGCCGATTGAAGCTGAATTCTGGGCAGAAGTTCACGAATTAAATCAGGGTGGTGACTGGACTAAATGGCAATGGCCAGCACAATTAGAACAATTAAAAGCCAAAGCCAAAGCTGCAGGTTTATGGAATATGTTTTTACCTTGTCCAGAATTAGGACAAGGTTTGTCGGTACAAGAATATGCACACATTGCAGAGTTGAGTGGACGCAGTGTGATTGCGCCAACCGTATTTAACTGTAATGCACCCGACAGCGGCAACATGGAAGTTTTATGGCGCTATGGTTCTGAAGCACAAAAGGCAGAATGGCTGACACCGCTGCTTGAAGGTAAAATTCGTTCTGTGTTTTGTATGACTGAACCTGCAGTGGCTTCAAGTGATGCGACCAATATGCAGGCAACAGCAGTCGTAGACGGCGATGAAATTGTCTTGAATGGTCGTAAATGGTGGTCTTCAGGTTTGGGCGATCCAAATGCCAAAATTATTATTTTTATGGCGCATACACCCGATGAAACCAAAGACCGTCATCATCAACACTCTATGGTTTTAGTCCCTGTGGATACTGCGGGCGTTAAAATTCAACGCATGTTACCTGTATTTGGTGATTACGACGCGCCACACGGTCATGGCGAAGTCAGTTTTGATAACGTGCGTGTGCCTGTTGCCAACTTTATTGGCGGTGCAGGACAAGGTTTTGAAATTGCACAAGGTCGTTTAGGTCCGGGGCGTATTCACCATTGTATGCGTTGTATTGGTGCAGCCGAAAAATCTTTGGAGTTGATGATTGACCGTGGCATGAGTCGTACCGCATTTGGCAAGGAAATTCTGAAACTCGGTGGCAATTTGGAGCGTGTAGCGGAAGCACGTGTGGCGATTGACCAAGCACGTTTATTAACTCTCTATGCAGCCTATAAAATGGATACTTTAGGCAATATGGCAGCACTTACCGAAATTTCTGCCATTAAAGTGGTTGCACCAAGTGTCTTGGAAAAAGTAGTTGATATGGCGATGCAGATTCATGGTGGTGCAGGCGTATCTAGAGATACACCGTTGACAGGTTTCTTTGCCCAAGCGCGTAGTTTACGTCTTGCCGATGGACCAGACGAAGTACACAAAGGCATGATTGCCAAACTTGAGTTGGCTAAACGTGGTTATCGTAGCAGCCGCAAAAAATAAGTCAGTTGCGAATTTTTTATTGTGTCGCTTGGTAGTGTATTCGGCAATATTTCTGATATTGCCGATACATCTCAAGAGAACACGGAAAATCTATGTTAGATTAAAAAAATTGGAAAATTAGGGAAAAATAATGTCAGTTATTGATGTAGGCGGCACAGTACGCGAAGGCGAAGAACTCGATATTCAGGCAGTGACAGCATGGTTAAAACAACAAAATGTCGATGTCGTAGAACCTGTAGAAGTCACACAATATTCAGGCGGTGCATCGAACTGGACATATCGCCTTAAGTACAGCAATGCTGATTTAATTTTGCGTCGTCCGCCCAAAGGTACTAAAGCTAAATCTGCACATGACATGGCGCGTGAATATCATGTGCAAAAGAATTTAGCCCCGTTTTATCCTGTGTTACCTGAAATGGTGGCGTTGTGTCAGGATGAAGCTGTAATTGGCTGCGATTTTTACGTGATGCAACGTATTGAAGGCATTATCCCACGTGCAAAATTGCCACCAGAGCTTGATTTTAGCGAAACTCAAGTACATGAACTTTGTGTAAATGTCATTGATAAACTGATTGAGCTGCATCAAGTACCTTATGCAGGAACTGAGCTAGAAAAATTAGGGAAAGGTGATGGTTATTGCCGACGTCAGGTAGAAGGTTGGGATGCACGCTATGCCAAAGCACATACCATCAACGTGCCATCTTTTAAATATGTGCGTAAATGGTTGTTAGACCATATTCCTGTAGATTCAAAAACCTGCATTATTCATAACGACTGGCGTTTTGATAATGTGATTTTAGACCCGAAACATCCGACCCAAGTGATTGGCGTTTTGGACTGGGAAATGGCAACACTGGGCGATCCACTCATGGATTTAGGCTCGGCTTTGGCATATTGGGTTGAAGATACCGATAATCAAATTTTTAAAGCCACCCGTCGTCAACCAACGCACTTAAAAGGCATGTTCACACGTCAGCAAGTGGTGGACTATTATTTGCAAAAAACAGGCTTGAGCACCGATAACTGGACATTCTATGAAGTGTTTGGAATTTTCCGTTTAGCGGTGATCGCCCAGCAAATTTATTATCGTTATTTCCACAAGCAAACCAATAATCCTGCATTTAAGGATTTCTGGATTGTCATTCATGCTTTGCATATTCGTGCCTTAAAGTTAATTGGTTTACAAAGACTGGAAGCAAATGAACTAGCACAAAAATATATCGCCAAATTTAAGGAATTGATGCCGAAATGACCACCATTTATTTAATTCGTCATGGGCAAGCATCTTTTGGGGCAGAAAGTTATGATCAACTTTCGCCTAATGGTGAGTTACAAGCCAAATTGCTCGGACGTTATTTTGATCGCATTTTAAAAGAAGCACCCTATGTGGTGGCTGGTTCAATGCAGCGCCATCAGCAAACTGCACAACTGGCTTTGGCAGAATGTTTTCCTGAGGTCGAAATTCATACCGACAGTGCATGGAACGAGTTTAATCATCAACAGGTTTTCGCGCAGTATGAACCGCGTTTTAATCAACCTGAATTGATGAAAGAAGATGTCGCCAAAGAGGTCAATCCTCGTGCATATTTGGCAAAAATTTTTGAAGGTGCGATAGAACGCTGGACGGGCGGTGAATATCACCATGAATATGAAGAATCTTGGCCGCATTTTAAACAGCGTGTCGAAGATGCATTGCAGCATTTATGTGATGACTTAGCCCAAAAACAACCACGATATGCTGTGGTATTTACTTCTGGTGGTGTGATTTCTGTGGCTGCAGGTAAAATTTTAGGCTTAACGCCCAATAAAACCTTTGCATTGAACTGGGCAATTACTAACTCAAGTATCACCACTTTACGTTTGGTCGGCAGTGAACCACAACTGTTAAGCTTGAATGAACATCATTTTATTAAAGCTGAAAACTCAAATTTATTGACTTGGATTTAAGGATCAAACCATGACAAAAACAATTCTAATTACAGGTGCAAGTTCAGGTATTGGTGCGGGTATGGCACGTGAATTTGCTCAAATGGGTTATAACCTTGCAATTTGCGCCCGACGTTTAGAGCGTTTGGAAACGCTGAAACAAGAACTGGAAAGCCAGTTTGGTATTCGTGTTATTGCAATAACGCTGGATGTCACCAATTATGATCAGGTGTTTCAGGTGTTTCGTGAATTTAAACAAGATTTTGGACAAATTGACCGCATTATTGTCAATGCAGGCGTGGGCGAAGGACGTCGCATTGGTAAAGGTAATTTTGCCATCAACAAAGCCACAGTAGAAACCAACTTTATTTCAGCTTTGGCGCAGTGTGAAGCCGCGGTTGAAATTTTCCGTGAGCAAAACTCAGGGCATTTGGTGATGATTTCATCTATGAGTGCCATTCGTGGTATGCCAAAACATCTTACTGCTTACGGTGCAAGTAAAGCTGCAGTAGCACATTTAGCAGAAGGAATTCGTGCAGAATTAATTGATACACCTATTCAAGTTACGACTATTTTCCCTGGTTATATTCGTACCGAAATCAACGAAGGTGCAAAAAAACTGCCTTTTGAAGTTGATGAAAAAACAGGTTCACGCTTACTTGCTGCAGAAATTGAAAAAGCGCCAATTAAAGCCTATGTACCTAAATGGCCATGGTTGCCATTGGGCTTAGCTATGAAAGTTTTACCATTAAAATTGGTCAATAAACTCGGCTAAATAGCAGCGATATCATAGTATTTGAATAGCATCCTGAAATTTAAAGCTGATGATGAATGCAATCACTTTAAATGACACGATGCTATTTTTATATTTGAGTCTCTACTTTTGTTTGGGTTTAAAATTTGTATTTTCGGTTTTCGTATTTAAGAGTGAAATGTGATGTGGCTTAGAACAGCAACCCTTGCCTTAATTCCCGCTTTGGTGATTCAGGGAAGTCGTGTTAAAAAGAACACGATCCGATTGCCTGAAGCCGAAGGCGCACGAGAAGGTATTACAGGGCAAGGGCAAACGCTGTCATTATTGATTTTAGGCGATTCTGCCGCTGCAGGCGTTGGGGTAGCACATCAAAATGATGCGCTTTTAGGTGCGGTGATTTCTGCTTTGCAGCATCAGTACCAAGTACATTGGCGTTTAGAGGCGCAGTCTGGAGATACTACCTCACAAGTCATTCAAAAAACGAAAAAACTGGTAAATCAAAAATATGATGTTGTGGTTACTTCTGTTGGTGTCAACGATGTAACACGCTTAATGTCGGCACAGACTTGGATTAAACAACAGCAACATTTTTATCAACTTATTCAAGCAAAATTCCAACCTGAATTAATCATTGCTACGAGCGTTCCACCAATGCATTTATTTCCTGCATTGCCCAATCCATTGTCTTGGCTATTTGGACAATACGCCAAACAAATGAACTTACAATTAGAAAAAATGATTGCACAACAAGAAGATATGCAATGGATTGAATATGATATTCAAAAATATCAATCCATGAATTTAGAAATGGCAAAAGATGGTTTTCATCCAAGTAAAGAAATTTACCAAATTTGGGGAAAAGAAGTTGCGGATAGGATTTTGGGGTGGTTTTAGGTAAATTAACTTGGCTCTAGACTAGCAGAATAGATATGTTAGTCTAGAATCATGATAGAAAACAGTAAATTAAGTCACTATAAGATTAAAAAAATTATTCAGTGCTTTTGCATTGATATTCCTGCTTCTAAAATAGCCTTATTGCTTAACTTGAACCGTAATACCATCAACTATTGGTACATGCTTTTTAGAGAAGCAATCTACGATCATCAAACAGATTTAAGAGCAAAGTTTGTAGGTTCTATTGAAGTTGATGAGAGCTATTTTGGAGCAAAAAGACAACGTGGTTTTCATGGGAAATTGAAGCGAGGTCGAGGTACTTTAAAACAACCTGTATTTGGAATATTTGAAAGGAATGGTCGAGTTTATACAGAAATAGTCCCTGATTGTAAAAAGACTACATTACAACAAGTTATCTTAGGTAAAGTTGCACTTGAAACTGTAATTTATAGTGATGGTTGGCGTGGATACAATGGTTTGGTAGATGTTGGTTACTCAAAGCATTTTAGAGTAAATCATGGAGCGAATGAATTTGCCAGAGGACAATGTCATATAAATGGAATAGAATCATTCTGGAGCTTTTGTAAAAGAAGGCTAGCAAAGTTCAACGGTATATCAAAAGAGTATTTTGATTATCATCTTAAAGAAACAGAATGGCGTTGGATGAGGGAGCCTAATGAGCTAGCAACAGAGTTGTGGGACCTCATTAGGTAAAACTAAGTGCAAATCTGCTAGTCTAGAGCCTTAACTTAAATAATGGTATAGTGTTAACAATCGTCAACACTAAATTATAATTAAATCATCAAGCAGAATGAAAATATGAAGAAACATCCCAATAAACATATTCGCGAAGCAATTGAATATGCGATTGAAAACGGCTGGGATGTTGTCGATTCAGGTAAATCAGCACATGCAAAACAAATCTTGCGTAAAGTAAAGCAATGTCATGGAGATGAACTATGAATAACTATCACTTTACTGTTGTGGTACGTGACGCACGTTCTGATCTGTCTGTGCTAGAAGATAAGTTCTTTGAAGCGGGTTGTGATGATGCATTAGTTTGCAGTTATAACGATACAATTTATCTTGAGTTTGACCGTGAAGCTGAAAATGCAGAACAAGCGATTCACTCAGCATTAGACAATATTCGCTCATTAGGATTTCATGATCTGATAGTAGAAGAGCAAGGTTATTCAACTTTGGCAGTAATGGCTGAACGTGCTGGAATGACTCGTCAAGCATTATCTTTATATGCGCAAAATAAACGTGGTGACGGAAACTTTCCACGTCCGATGTATGGACTTGCATCTAGATCTGCAATGTATTTTTGGCCAGAAGTTGCGACATGGTTATTCAATCAAGGGAAGTTACATAAAAATCATTATGAAGTTGCTCGTACTGCAATGTCTTAGCTTAATTTAAAGACCAAAGGTTCAATCTATAAATGTCTGATTCTAAAATAGAAACCCATCCACTCGAACCCTTTTTACCAGCCAATGCCAAGCTGTTAATGCTTGGGAGTTTTCCACCACCTAAAAGCCGTTGGAAAATGGATTTTTATTATCCGAATTATCAAAATGATATGTGGCGAATTTTGGGCTTATGCTTTTTTCAAGATAAAAACTACTTTTTAGATTTAGAAGCTAAAAATTTTCATCTTCATAAAATTATTGATTTTTTAAACACCACTGGCATTGCTATTTCAGATACGGCACAGCAGGTGATTCGCTTAAAAGGCAATGCATCAGACAAATTTTTACAGATTGAAAAACCAATGGATATTGCAGCACTTTTAAGCAAGATACCTTTGTGTCAAAGCATTACGACCACAGGCGATAAAGCGACTGATACACTCATGTTATCTATGCCTGAATCTGCCGAAAAACCTCAAATTGGGCAGGCGACACATTGCTATTTTGCCAAGCGTGAGCTGCATTTATATCGGATGCCTTCATCTTCACGAGCCTATCCTTTAGCTTTAGAGAAAAAGGCAGAAGCGTATTTTAACTTATTTAAAGAAATAGGCTTACTATAAGTAACTTTAAATAATTGTAGACAGTGATGGCAGAGAAAGAAAAATACGCTTCCATAATTAATGTCTATCTATTGTCATTACATCATCCATTCAATAGGGAATAATGAAACTGTTTTCATCATAAAACGCTGAAACTGTGTGGTTTCAGGATCATGATGATACTTTTGAATACTGCCATCTGCCTGATGATCTAACCAAATAATTTGACCGTTTTCGTCTAATTGCAGTTCATACGCAATTTGTGGCAAATAGCGGTCTAAAGATTGAGAAACATCGTTTTGCAATTGTTCAGACTCTAACACCAAGCCAACTTCGGTATTTAATTTTGCAGAACGAGGATCAAGGTTAAAAGAACCTACAAAGACCATGCCATCTATATCAAAGAATTTGGCATGTAAACTCGAGGCGTTTTTGCCTTTGGCAGGAATTACGTTACCCGTTGCAACTTCATACCAAGTACGCTTTTTTCGTTCAATATAAGGCTTAAATTCATATAAACGAATACCTGATTTAAGTAAATCTACGCGATACTGCTGATAAAATGCATGTACCAAAGGCACATCATTGGCTAAAAATGAATTGGTCAATACACGTATCTGTATTCCTTTTTCAGCCAGTTGAGTGAGTGTTTTAAGACCATCTTCTGTTGGGACAAAATAGGCAGAAACCAGTTCTAAATGTTGTTTGGGCTCACCCATTAACTTTAACATTTGTTTGTAAATCAGTTGCTCGCCTTGAGCTGTACCCCGAATTTTATTCGGAGAATCTGCCACAAAATGCGCACATACCCACTGTACAGGATGTTGTTCTAATTTGATGCTGACTTCTTCTTGCGCGTTAGCCACACGTTCACGAATTTTATCTTTATATTTGGCATTTAATTCATAGCGATTACGCAATTCTCTCAATTGCAACGCGTTGCCTGTGCCTAATAATTGCTTTACTGAATAGCTTAGTTCGTCATTCCAAAACTCTAAAAACACAGCATTGGCTTGGGGGACAGCACTGCCATAGAATAGAATATCCATATCAGTAAATTGAAAATTTTCACTGACATCAAAATATTCACGGCTAATATTACGCCCACCTGTCACGGCAATCGCCCCATCGGCAATAATTAGTTTATTGTGCATACGGCGATTGATTTGTTTAAAACGAAACAAATAATCCATCACACGAAAATGCCGATATTTGTACGGATTGAAAATTTTTATTTCAAAATTAGGATGCTGAGCAAGCCGTTTTAAGGTTGGATCAAGTTGCGTACCATTTTGATCATCAATTAATAAACGAACTTTTACACCACGATCTGCTGCTTTGAGCAGTTCAGCCAACATCAACTGACCAATTAAATCATCTTCCCAAATGTAATATTGTAAATCTAAATGGTGCTGTGCTTTTTGAATCAAATATAAACGCGAGGCGATGCTACTAAAGGCATCATTTAGAGAAAGATACGCTGTTAAATTTTGGGATAAATGTGCATCAATTTCCTGACCATTCAGCCAATGATCTACATAATGCTCAACAGGGCTATCTTTGCTCGCTTGATTCATCGGTAAACTGCATCCTGTCAGTAAAATAGCGAAAAAAGCCAACATTCCAAGCCAGTAACAAGGTCTTTGGATCTTCATGATTATTCTTAAGTCATTCTGTATTTATACATGGAGATTATCCTCATGTTAATGCTTGAAACTCTGAATAGAAAGAGGGTATTGTGAGAGTCTGTTGATATTTTATAAATAGCTTGCGAGATATCTCTCTCACATCGCAAACATAGACGAATTGTCAGCAGCCCCTTATCATCTGTTAATGTATTTTTTAGGGATAATTTGCTCATGAAATCACGTGCAGCCGTCGCATTCGGCCCAGGTCAGCCGCTTGAAATTGTTGAAATTGATGTTGCACCGCCGCAGGCTGGAGAAGTCTTGGTCAAAATTACCCACACAGGGGTATGCCATACCGATGCATTTACCTTATCGGGTGAAGATCCTGAAGGTGTTTTCCCTGCAGTTCTTGGCCATGAAGGTGCAGGTATTGTGGTTGAAGTTGGTGAGGGTGTGACCAGTGTTCAACCAGGCGATCATGTGATTCCGCTTTACACAGCAGAATGTGGCGAATGTTTATTCTGTAAATCTGGTAAAACAAACCTATGCGTTTCCGTACGTGCGACACAAGGTAAAGGTTTAATGCCTGATGGCACGACACGTTTTTCTTATAATGGACAACCGATTTATCACTACATGGGCTGTTCAACCTTTAGTGAATATACGGTAGTTGCTGAAGTATCTTTAGCAAAAATTAATCCTGAAGCCAATCATGAGCAAGTTTGCTTATTAGGTTGCGGTGTTACAACTGGTTTAGGTGCAGTTAAAAATACTGCAAAAGTCCAAGAAGGCGATACCGTTGCGGTATTTGGCTTAGGTGGTATTGGTTTAGCAGTTGTGCAAGGTGCGCATAAAGCCAAAGCCAGCCGTATTATCGCCATTGATACCAACCCAGAGAAATTCAAATTGGCAGAACAATTTGGTGCAACCGAATTCTTAAATCCAAAAGATTATGACCGCCCAATTCAGGAAGTCATTGTGGAAAAAACAGGTTGGGGCGTAGATCATTCTTTTGAATGTATTGGAAATACCAATGTGATGCGTTCCGCTTTGGAATGTGCGCATCGTGGTTGGGGACAATCCATTATTATTGGTGTTGCAGGTGCAGGTCAGGAAATTTCAACTCGTCCATTCCAATTGGTGACAGGTCGTACTTGGAAAGGAACTGCGTTTGGTGGTGTAAAAGGTCGTTCGCAATTGCCAGGCATGGTTGAAGAAGCCATGAAGGGTGATATTCAACTCGAACCATTTGTAACGCACACCATGGGGCTAGACCAAATTAATGAAGCCTTTGATTTAATGCATGAGGGTAAATCTATTCGTAGTGTGATTCATTTTGATCAATGATGAGTAACGCGCTTAAATAAAGACCCAACAAAAACCAAGCTTCGGCTTGGTTTTTTTAACCCCTGGATTCGCTAAAACAGTAGCTTAATTTTAATAAATACATCCAATAAAAATTATTTTACAAAAAGGATTGCCAAACGGAACAATACAGCGTATTTTAATTTTAACAGCTCATTTTTTGATGAAAACAAGATGTTAAAGCAACCTTTAATCGCAAACGCTTACTATTACTTTTGGCAGTTTCAATGATTGCCTGAGTCGCGTTCGGGCAAAAGGTTGCCCACCAGTTGATACCTGATCGGCAACCCTGATCAGGTTTTTTTATGTCTGGTGTTTTGAATTTTATAGGTTTTTCGGAGATTTAATCATGTACAACGTTAATTATTCATACTTTAGCAACTTTTATTGGTTTTACTTTAGTCAATCTATGACTCAAACCTTGCAATCCATTAGACCCATAACGCTGAAATAAATGATCGGACTGTAAAAAAGAGAAACAGTCCAAAGGAACAGACCAATGAATGCTTTAAATACTGCTTTACAACAACAGACCAACAATACTGAAATTAGTTTAAGTTTACCGCATCAACTCAAAGCGCAACTCCCACTTTCATCTGCGCTAAAACAACAAATCGCACAACATCGACAGATTATTCAGAACATTTTAGCGGGCACAGACCCTCGCTTATTGGTCATTACAGGACCTTGTTCAATTCATGATCCGCAAGCAGCACTCGAATACGCAGAAAAATTAAAACAATTACAAAGCCAAGTTTCAGATCAAATTTTCTTGGTGATGCGCGCCTATATCGAAAAGCCACGTACTACGGTAGGCTGGAAAGGCTTTTTGTATGACCCAGACTTAGATGGCTCTGCAAACATGCAATTAGGCTTAGAAAAATCACGTGAACTGTATCTACAAATTATAGAAATGGGTTTACCAATTGCTTCTGAAATTTTAAGCCCAATGGCAACGGGATATTTTGATGATGTACTGGCTTGGGGTGCAATTGGCGCACGTACCAGTGAATCACAAATTCACCGTGAAATTTCTAGCGCCATGCCGTATAGCATTGGTTTCAAAAACGGAACTGATGGCTCAATTCAAATTGCATTAGATGCAATTCAATCGGCAAGTCATCCACATCAATTCATGGGAATGAGCCAGTCGGGTTTACCTGCTATTTTGTCATCACAAGGTAATCCACACGCGCATTTAATTTTACGTGGCGCAAATTCAGGGCCAAATTATCAATTGGCAGAAATTGAGAAAATTCAGCACAAAGCCAAAGGGCAGTTGCCTGCATTGATTATTGACTGTAGTCACGGTAACAGCCATAAAGACCCACAACAACAACCGCAAGTCTTGCGTACCATTGTGGCAGAACGTGAACAGACGCAAGTCCGTGGCATTATGTTAGAAAGTCATTTAGTGGATGGGAATCAAAAGATTTCTTGCGAGATGACCTATGGTCAATCTGTTACCGATGGCTGCTTGGGTTGGGATAAGACTGAACAACTGCTTATTGAGGTCGCTGAAAGCTTAAATCGTCAGGTTTTGGCTAAAACTGCATAAAAAATAAAACTCCAGAAACCCAAAAAACCTGAAATTTCAGGTTTTTTGGGTGGGAGAGTATTTAAAAATCAACTCTTCTTAGATTAGTTTTTAAAATAACAATACTTTTGCTGCCATTAAAAACTAAGCCTGAATGTCTGCATTAGGTTGTTTAGCTACAACAAATTTATAGAAAATTAAACTGATAAACGTCAAAACAGCACACAACAAATACGCCACCGTATAGTCATAACCTGCAATCACATAACCTAAAACTAAAGCACCAATGGCAATCCCAATATCATAACAACAGAAATAGGTTGAGGTGGCATGTCCAATGCGATCTTTTGGTGAGCGCTGAATTGAAATGGTTTGTAAACATGGTTGTGCTGAGCCAAAACCGACACCAATCAATACTGCTGCGAACATAAAACCAATCACACTTTGTACTTGGCTCAAGACTATTAATCCTAAAGCAAATAGGGCAATTGCAGGATAAATCACCACGCTTGGGCCATGACGATCATAAATTTTGCCTGTAATCGGGCGTAAACTCATCATCGAAATTGCAAAAACCACGAAGAATAAACTCGCATAAGACAGCATATTGCGTGATTCTGCAAAGGTGGAAATAAATGACATAATACTGGCATACGCGAAAGAAACCATCATCGCCATGAGTGATACAGGAATTGCTTTTTTCTCTACAAAATCTTGAAGCCCTAATTTACGTTTAGGTGTTGTTTCAGTTTTTACTTTTTGGGTCGCAATTGGAATCATTAAACAGAAGGCGAAACCTACCCAAACACTGACGGATAGTAAGGTAGAAATACTGGCATAAGAAACACTTTGAATCAGACTTAAACCAATTAAAGGTCCCAATACAATCCCTAAATTTACTGACACCAAAAAATAGCCCATACCTTCACCTTTGCGACTGTCTGGAATAAAGTTATTGGCAATAGGGACGGTAACTGTGGTGACAATGCTGAACCAAATCCCATGTAAAAAACGCAGTACGAGTAGAAACAGTAAACTATCTACAAAAATGTATGCCACGCTACACAGACAAAACATGATTTCAGAAACATATAAGGTTTTCTTTACACCAAATTTTTCAATAATCAAACCGCTAAATGGGCGAATCGCGATTGCAGATAACATAAACAAAGTCATGGCTAAACCTGCCTGTGACAAGCTACCACCCAACTCATTCACAATATAAATAGGCAAAACTGTCGTTTGCGCAAAATAAAATATGAATAAGAACAAGTTATTGAATAAGCAGAGAATAAACGACTTATTCCATAAATGTTCAGCATTTATAGCAGACATAATTTAAACCTATATGGTGAGTGGAGCAGCGTGTAATGTGTACTTTGTTATACAGATGCTTTGTTATTGGAAATCATCACACCGCGAGATCATGCAAAAAATAATAAACCCATTTATGTGAAAAGTACAGCTATTCAATAAAATTAAACTTAAAATTAGATTTTAATGCAATTATTTTAATTATTTTATCAAATAAAGATAATTAGGTTTATTTTCTAAAGTTGCAATACAAAAAAAATCAGCCGAAGCTGATTTCTTTGAATTTGAGCGATTAAACGCTGCAAATTTAAGGCTTATAAGCCAGATTCATAGTCTGCACTTGATAAAAGCTGTTCTACATCTGCCATATTGTCTGGTTTGATTTTATAAATCCAGCCTTTGCCATACGGTTCATCATTCACAAAATCAGGGTCATCTTCTAAATTGCTATTCACTTCAACTACTTCGCCTGAAACAGGGGCGTGAATATCTGAAGCTGTTTTAACAGACTCAACCACACCTGCTTGTTCACCCGCAATTACTTTTTGACCAACTTCAGGTGCTTCTACATAGACCAAATCGCCTAAAGCATCTTGTGCATGGTCTGAAATACCTGTGACGATCAAATCACCTTCAATACGCACCCATTCATGTGTTCTTGCATATTTTAATTCAGCAGGGTGATTCATTTGATAACTCCTTAAATTGTATCGAATCTTTTTGCCATGTTTTATACATGCTTTTTGCCAAAAACAAAAGTTTATAAATACGGATCTTTACGCCAATTGCTCGGACTGCGTCCACTCCAGCGTTTAAAAGCACGACTAAAATTAGCCACATCGCTATAACCCAATTCATCGGCAATTTGTTCTAGCGTGTAGTCGGTACGGGAAAGCAGGGAAGTCGCATGTCGATAACGGACTTCATCGACCAAGTTTGAAAATGAAGTACCTTCTGCAGCCAGTTGACGTTTGAGTGTGCGGTCGGACATGTGTAGATAGTCGGCAACATTTTCAATGCTTAAATAATGCTGTTCTGCATGAGTTAAAATATCACGCACCCGCATAGAAATTCGGCGACGTTCACCTAAAGCTGAAAGCTCAGCTTCACATTGATTAATCGCAATTTGACTGGCAATAGGATCGGCATTAATCATTTTTAAGCCTAGATATTGCTTGTCAAAACTTAAACCTAAATACGGCTGATCAAAACGGAATTGATGATAAGGAAATTTCGAAAAATACTGATCAAAACCTGCAGGTTTAGGAAAGTCAAAATCGACTTCACCTGTAAAGTGTTCGGTACCTGTCATGGCTTTACTCATGGTAATCATGCCAATAATTAAAGCGATAGCAATTTCTGTGCGTAAAGGTTCCATGTGAATATCACACTGCAATTGCAGACTGGCTTTTTCGCCAAAAGTCGAGAAAAACAATTGTAAAAAGGGCATACGCAGTTGAATAAAACGATTGGCTAAAATCAGCGCATCACTAATTTCATGCGCAGTCATAATCGCATAGCCAATAAAGCCATGAATAGAAATGCGCATTTGCGTACCAAGATGATAACCGAGCGTCGATTCGCCTGTAAGTTTTAAAGCATGTTTAACCAACTCATTGGCAATAGGTGTAGGAATACGACATTCTGGGTCTGCCAACATTTCGCTATTGAGTTGAAATGGTGCAAATAAGGTATCTGCGTTATAACCCCAACGGGATACAACATCCAAAACCAATAAGCCATAAACCCCTGGAACACCTTGTTCCTGACGTGCTGATATTGTTTTCATGCATGTTCCATTGCATTTGCTAATTTTATTTTAATTTGCCTTAGCGACTGTCATCTATGCATATCTTAGTTTGCCAAACGGCGACATAAGAACGTAGATGACATATTGCATCTTGGCATGAAAATTAAAGAAATTCTATGGAAATTGTTAGACAAAACAGGCTTTGACTATATGCGATAAATCTGCATTTCATCAAAGCCTGAGTTACAGCAAAGTTGCTGGAGATGCTAATTTTTATCAGTCGATGGTTTTACGATTTTATCTTGTTCAATTAAAAAACCACCTGTTTGACGCTGCCAAAGTTGTGCATAAATTCCGTTCATAGCCACCAGTTCATCATGCGTACCTTGTTCTGCAATACGTCCTTGATCGAGCACAATTAAACGATCCATTTGTGCAATGGTAGATAGTCTGTGTGCAATCGCGATTACAGTTTTACCTTGCATGAGTTCATCGAGGCTCGATTGAATTGCCGCTTCAACCTCAGAGTCGAGCGCACTGGTGGCTTCATCTAAAATTAAAATAGGCGCATCTTTTAAGAAAACACGGGCAATGGCAATACGTTGACGTTGTCCACCTGAAAGTTTAACACCCCGTTCGCCCACGTAGGCTTCATAGCCTTTTTTGCCAAGTAAATCGGTCAATTGTGGAATAAATTCTTCGGCTTTGGCTTTGCGTACAGCTTCAAACATTTCTGCATCAGTCGCGTCAGGACGACCATATTTAATATTTTCAGCCACAGTACGGTGTAATAGCGAAGTATCTTGAGTCACAAGTGCAATATTTTTACGCAAACTGTCTTGGGTCACATCTTCAATATTTTGCCCATCAATCATAATTGAGCCGTGTTTAAGCTCATAAAAATGTAAAAGCAATTGAATTAAGGTCGATTTACCTGCGCCTGAACGTCCCACGATACCAATTTTTTCGCCTGCACGAATATGCAGATTAAACTGATCAATCACGTTTTTACTGTTATAAGCAAAACTGACATCTTTAAACTGAATTTCGCCCTGAGCAACTTGTAATGGTTTTGCATCGGCTTTGTCTTGAATCGCAATTGGACGTCCGAGAGTTTTCATACCATCTTGAATGGTGCCGACATTTTCAAACAGGGCAGAGGTCTGCCACATCATAAACTCGGCAATACTGTTGAGTTTAAGAATCATGGCTGTAGTGGCAGCAATAATCCCCAATTCTGCACGGCCATTTAACCAGAGCCAAATTGCTGTACCTAAAACGCCCACATACAACACCACGCTTAATAAATTGATGCTGATTTCATATTGAGCGCCCAAACGCATTTGTTTATAAACCGTCAACATAAATTCTTGCATCGACGCTTTGGCATATTGGCTTTCGCGACCTGCATGCGCAAATAATTTTACGGTTTGAATATTGGTATAAGCATCGGTCACGCGTCCTGTCATCACCGCACGTGCATCGGCTTGTTCATTAGATACTTTGCTCAAACGCGGAATAAAATAAGCTGCTGCAAGAATAAATAAAGCCAACCATAGCAATAACGGCAAAATGAGCATTGGAGAAATTGCGCCCAATACCAGACTAATCGTAATAAAGTAAATGAATACATAGGCAAGCATATCGCCCAAAATGACCCAAAACTCACGTACTGCTAAGGCGGTTTGCATGACTTTGGCAGAGAGTCTTCCTGCAAAATCATTATGGAAAAAATCCAGACTTTGTTGCAACATTAAATTGTGGAAACGCCAACGCAAACGCATTGGAAAACCACTGTATAACATTTGATGCTTCACAATTGACTGCGCACTGGCAAAAAAGATATTGGCCAATAAAATACAAAACAGCAAAGTAAGGTTCTGCTGATGTTGCGCAAGGAAAGTATCTGGCTGACTTTGACTAAGCCATGTGACTAAATCGCCAATTTTTGCATATAGCAAAGCTTCAAAGCTGGCAGCGCCTGCAGTACATAAAACCAATAACAATAAATATGGACGTACACCTGAAGCTGCTTGCCAAACAAAGGCAAAAAACGTGGTTGGCAAGGGTTCGGTCAAACCTTTATTTGGATAAGGATCTATAAGTTTCTCGAACCACTTGAGCATACGATGTTACCTTGATGACTAAACCTAAATTTAAAGATAGATAAATTTAAGACAGTAAAAACAAAAACTTAGGATAAAGTTAAGAGCATTCCTGTGAATATTTCTTAACTTATAGTGATACAGCTTGTAGGTCTAGTTTACGCCATAACACAGCAAATGTTGAAAATAGAAATATAGATGATTAATTTGCATACAAAATCACGTTATAGATTCACTTTTATACATAAAGCTGCAACACATCAAAAATTATCCATCCACAAAAAGCGTATTGGTTCACATTTTTAATGATATTTCATCGAACCAATAGCATATAAACATTTAATTTTAATGAAAAAATTAATTTAAATTCAACATTGATTGCTATAATCACGCCCATTTTTAGCACAACCGTGCTGTAAATTGGTTTTAAGTTGATATTTTTATGATGCGTAATTTTTTAGGTGCAATTGCACTATATTTGGGATTTATTTTTCCTGCTCAAGCCATGCCATTTGATCCATTGATTGGTACATGGAAAGTCATTGATGATCATAAAGGGCATTATGTTGCAGAAATTGTGATTCGTAAGAACTCTAAAACTTCGGAATATAGTGCTGTAATTACTCGAAATTTGTTATCGGTAGGCACAATTCAATTAGAGGTATGCAGTAAATGCCAAGGCAACTTAAAGAATCAGCCCATAAAAGGCATGCAGGCATTAGAAGGCTTAGTGGCAAATTCAAATCCGAAACAATTTTCGCAAGGACAATGGATTAATCCGAAAGATGGTTATGTCTATAAAATTGATGCTCAATTAAATGCGGCGAATAATCAAATGAAAGTATATGGCAAAGCCAAGAGCGCGAATGCGATTAGCACGATGACTTGGAAAAAACTTTAACAGATTGTACGGCGTATTTTTGAAGCTACTTGATTGAAAGATTGAGTAGCTTTTTATCTTTTTGTGAATGATAAGATAAATTGAGACACCGAACACTTAAAATAAACCCATATATATCAATTGCTTAATATATTCATGTTATTCACCAATTAAAATGTCTATGCGATAAACCATTTAAAATGTCCTGTTTTTAACTGCAAGAGTCAAGAACAGGATTTAAATTTCTTTGTTCAATAACAACTTTCTGAGCTTTACGACTCGGCATACTTTTCTTGGCACGGGAACTTTTATTTTGTTTTTCCAACTCTTCATGTTGTTGCTGGATATGGGCCAGAACCGCACCTAATCTTTTATTCTCAACTACTTCATTCTGCTGCAGTCTAGCCAGTTTATTGAAAATACTGTAGTTGATCTTCCGTCCTTCGTGCATGATGGCCACAGTACCATCTGGATACTCTAAAAATGTTATGTATTGCCCAACAAGTTTGTGGTTCAGTGGTGTTGGCTCAAGCATATAAATACACTTGTCATAGCTCAGGGTCAGATTCTTGGTGATCTTACGCGGTTCCTGCCAGGTAAAAATATCATCCAGTTCAAGATCAGATTCGCTTAATGGCCGATGCAAGTTCTTCGAGTTTCTCGCACACTTGGCAAACTTCTGATTGAACTGCTCAATGAAGCAGGGCAGCCAAGCATTGGCCTCGGTAATTGAGCAGATGCCTTCCAAACGCATTTCCTTGATCAGGCGATCCTGCAGAGTTCTGTTGGCGCGTTCCACACGTCCTTTGACCTGTGGTGAGTTGGCAAAGATAATATCGATGTTTAATTCGTTGAGAATCCTGCCAAATTGCGTGATCTGGCTGTCTTGCTTGGATTTCTGATTGACTCGAAATACTGAGTGTTTATCGCTATAAAAGGCCAAAGGCTTGCCGTATTGCTCAATGTAGGCTCGGGTTGAAAGCATATAATCAAAGGTCGTTTCGGCCTCACAAAAGCGCAGATGCAACAGCTTTCCAGTGGCATCATCAATATAAACCAACAAGCAGCATTTAGCGTCACGTCCTTCAAACCAATCGTGATATGAGCCATCAATCTGGATTAGCTCACCAAAGCAATCGCGGTTATATCGAGGTTGATATGGACGTTTCTGGCGCTTGGATCGCGGAATCCAGAGACCATTTGCAGTCATCCAGCGCCGAAGCGTTTCTACAGGGATATTCAGGTCAAACATGCTGTTGAGCTTCTCATGCGCCAAGGTGGGACCGAAACCACGAGCAGCATGTGCTAATGCAGCAGGACCTTGAGCTTTATATTTTTGCAATAAGCGTCTGATCTGACGTTCTGAGATATGTAATAACTGAGCAGCCTGGGACTGGGTTATGCGTTGATCACAGATTTCCTGCAAGACCGACAATCTTTTAAGTTCTTTATCCGACATAGATACCAACATAACAAACCGTCCGCTAAGAAAATCGCAAAAGTGCGTATTCTAAAAGCGGACATTTTTACTTTGGAGAAACCGGACATTTCTATTTTGGAGTTACAATTCAATTGCGTATAATGTATATTATGTTAAATAAGATATCTGAAGACAGCACCCTGCATTTAGCTGTGCAGATTATGACAATTCGCGTTGAAGGAATCGAGTAAAAGTCTGGGTAAATTGCTGTCCTTGCTCTGTAAAAAACCAATTTACATGTCCAACAATCCAATCATAATAAGCAGCATCGGCATGTTTCAGGTTTTGGGTAATCCCGACAAAATATTCAAGTTCTGAAAATGCGAAATCCAAATGCACAATTTTTAGCAGTTCTGGCAAAATACTAAAGTCTTGTTGTGGGTGTATTTCTGCACAATACGCTTGTAAAAACGCGCTTAAACCCGCTTCATCAACATTAATTTGTGACGTATGTTCTAAAGCCAGCCAATCTATAAAGTTACGCTCAATCGTGACCGCAAGGTCATAAAGCGCTGAATTTCGATCTGATAAACCAAAATCAATTACCGCTGTAATATTGGCATCGGCACTTTGCGCAGACCAAAACAGATTGGAAGCATGCAAATCATTATGCGTCCAAATTTTAGTGGTCTGCTGCAATACATGCTTAATTTTACGATGCGTCTGGAATATGCGCTCTAAAAAAACAGCATCTAAGTTTTTATCGGCAAAATAACGACTCAATTCAGGGCTATTATCAATACGTTGCTGAATAGCCGTTACAATACTTTCACTTTCTAAAAGCTGCTGATTTGATACTAAATAACGCGCCGATCTGCCATGTAACTCAGGAAAATCCTGCATGGCGACATGCAATTTGGCAAGCAAACTTCCCACTTTTGCAGCATGTTCTGTATAGAAAAACGGCGTCCAAGATTGCTGATCGACATATAAGTCAAAACCTGCTGCTTTTTCGTAGACTTCATAAGTCCAGTCGCCCATTTCTAAAGAGGTCAGTCCGCAATTCGAGGCAATTAATGTCGCAACAGGAATGTTTTTACTGGCTAAATGTCGCAAAAAAGCATGCTCTTGCAAAATATCTTGCGCATTACGAAATGAACGATGACTGCGTTTAATGAAATACGAGCGACTTCCTATTTTATCTGTACTGACTGCATCCTGCGTGACTTCAATCACTGCGGCAGATGAAAATGGGCGCGGACTGCACCACAGAATTTGAATACCCCCTTGCAAGCATGGGTAATACGGTTGCAGGTTGTGTAATTCTGAGACAGTCAGATGTGCCCAATCTTTATATTCCCAGTCATTCCCCATGCCATGACCTAAATCATGTGTGATTGTGGTCATTTTCGATATTCCTTAACCTGATCAGCATTGTGTAATCGTATATTCCCTGCCATCCATCTCAAATAATCATTTTTTAGATAGATGATAGCTATTTAATTAACGGTCTTGGCTTGTCGTAAACGCAAATTCACTTCATCTACAATCTGATCTAAACCTGTGTCATAAGCAGCTTCACTCACAAAAGACACCATATTTTGTGTAACTTGCGGCAAATTGTAATCTGCATACCATGACAATGAATTCACTTCTATTTCACGTTCACCCTGCAAAATCACGAATCTTTTTTGCATCCAAGCCTGCAAATTTTCACCCGTATAGGCATCATAAAAAATAATATCGGTCAGATAAAAATCTTTCATCATGTAGGAGTAAGCCACGCTATTTTCTTCTGGCTCATAATTAAAAAAAGGTGTGGTGGTCAGATGAAACTCAACCAGAAAATGACGTTTTAAACGATGATTTTGATATTCCGCTTTGACTTTAATCGGGCAACTGATTTGCGCAAAATCAATTTCATGTTCAGTATTTTGCTTAAAATATTCAGCCAAAGACCAGACCTGATGTTTAATGAAATCCTGCATTAAAAACTCAGGTTCAAGTTGTGAATTGATTAATCCCAACAGTAAAGATTCAACTTCTTCTTTCGTTAAATAAATGTCTTCAACAATATGCATACTCATCTCTAAATTTACTGCTGCGATAGAAAAATCCTAACGGAAAGCCCTATGTTTGTATAGCTATGCAAAAGTAGAGTTCATTTCTATTCAGTGGCGAATCACCTAATCAGATTGAATCTTGATCACAATTTCAGTTATGCTATCAACACATCAAATTTCACTTCAAACACGCCTTGTTGCGTAGGAGTCATCTCATGTCCAAGAAGTTACCTATTTACTTCTCTGATGCTGCTTGGTCGTCATTACAAAAAATTATGGGTACTGAAGGCAAGCCTAGCCCAACCTTAAACTCCATTCTAGAGCAGATGGAACTGCTGAATAAACAAGACTTTCAGCCTGTTTGCAAACGTACCGTTTTACCGCTTCCAGTTGCCGTCGAATCCATTCCTGCAGGCTTTCCCTCTCCTGCCCAAGACTATATTGATAAAAATATTGATCTGAATGAGTATCTCATTTCCAATGAAAATGCGACCTTTTTAAATGTGGTACGCACCACATCTATGATTAATGCCGGGCTTGAATACGGCGATATTGTATTGGTAGATCGCAGCAAAGAAGCCAAACACCGCAGTATTGTGGTCGCATTAATTGACCAAAAAGACCTGACTATTAAACGCTTGATGATTACAGCCAAAATGTCCAAAAGTGAATTGGCCGAACATTTTGGTGAAGACTATGACCCTGCCACTTTGCCTGAAGCTTGGCTTAAAGCAGAAAGTCCCGACTACGACAGCATTTACCTGAAAGATGGGCAAACGTTTGAAGTCTTTGCGGTGGTGACGTGGAACTTAAAAAACTTGATGGCTTAAACCAGCACACCATAATAAAAGTCAAATAAGCAGAATATACATGAAACCTTTAAAGCAAATTTTTGCGCTGATTGACATCAATAATTGTTATGTGAGCTGTGAGCGGCTGTTTCAACCACATTTGAATCATCGTCCTGTAGTAGTGCTCTCCAATAACGATGGTTGCGTGGTATCACGTTCCGAGGAAGCCAAACAACTTGGCATTAAAATGGCTGTGCCCTTTTACCAAGTTCAAGAATTGATTCAACAACACGATGTTGCTGTCTTTTCAAGTAACTATGCACTTTATGCGGAAATGTCCAGACGTTTTAATAATACGATTCAACAATTTGTTAGTGCCAAAGATATTGAAATTTATTCAATTGATGAAACATTTATTGAACTGAATTCATATTCTCAGACCGACTTAAATGAATTAGCGCAAGAAATTAAAGCAACTTTATGGCAATGGCTGGCTCTTCCTGTCTGTGTCGGTATTGGTCACAGTAAAACTGAAGCCAAACTGGCCAATCATATCGCCAAGAAAAATAGCTATTTCAACGGCGTGTGTAATTTACTCCATATGGACTTATGTAGCAAAGAAGCCTTATTTCAACACATTGATGTTGCTGAAGTCTGGGGTGTGGGTCGAAAACTTGCCAAAAAACTGCATGCTTTAAAGATTCATTCTGTATTTGATTTAGCAATTAGTGATCCTGAGCAAATGCAACGTAAATTTTCAATTTTAATGAAAAAAACCATATTGGAGCTAACAGGTACGCCGTGTATTGAACTAGAACAAACCACAGCCAGTAAACATCAAATCATCAGCTCACGTTCTTTTGGACAACGAGTCACCGACATTCATGCACTTTCGGAAGCACTGAGCGATTATTTACAATCTGCGGTGCAACGCCTTAGAAAAGAAAAAAGTTTATGTTCCTGTATGATTATTTTTGCGCAATCCAGTCGTTTTGATCAGCGCCAAGCTTTTTACAATCAATCGGTGACTATTGCCTTTAATGAGCCAACAGATTCTGCCTTAATCATGAACAAAGCCATCATGAAGCATATCTCTACCCTATTTCAAGAAGGTATTGTCTTTAAAAAATGTGGGGTGATTTTAACAGGACTTGAGCCAAAGCAAGGCTATATTCCCGACCTACTTGCAGATACGCACTCCATTGAAAAACAGGAACAATTACAGCAAGTATTAGATACGGTGAAAAGTAAATTTGGTATGCAAAAACTCGCCATTGGTGCATGTAAATTGCAAGATCGAACTTGGGCGATGCAGCGCAGCCATTTAAGCCCGAATTATTTTAGCTGGGAAGGTTTATTGGCGCTTGGTGATTAGCAGTTATTTGATTGGGCTAAAAAAGCTCACAATATGAGACCTAATTTAATGCTTAAAAGTACTACAAAGTAGTATACAATTAAACACTACAAAGTAGTATAAAGGTGTTTGATGTATACCATCTGTGAGACTACTTTTTTTACCAATGAATATCCCTACTATTGGACTGAAGAACAATACAATGACTTTAAAATTTTCATTGCCGAGAACCCTACAGCAGGAGATGTAGAACCTGGTACTGGCGGCGTTCGTAAAATTCGATGGGGTGGAAAGAGTAAAGGTAAACAAGGTGGTGTTCGTGTAATTTATTACAACCGTTTAGCAAATGGCGAAATTTGGTTATTGACCTTATATAGTAAAGACACAATTACCCAACTTGAGAAAAAGACACTTAGACAATTAGCGGAGTTACTGAAATGAGTCGTTTATTAAGTGACAAAGAATTGGAAGCTCGAGAAGCAAAACGAGACTTAAATGTTGAATTATTAGAAGGCGTTAAACAAATGCTTGCTAATAACGCAGCAAGAAAAACTGTGATCAATGAAACAGATGTTGCTTTAGCACGAAGAAAGTCTGAACTCACTCAAGATCAATTTGCTAAAATTTTAGGTATCTCTAAACGTACATTGGAATCTTGGGAGCAAGGTGTTAGAAGACCTTCAGGAGCAGCTCAATCACTGATTAAATTGTTTATTTTAGATCCTCAATTTGTTCGTGACCATCTCGCTTAAATGAAATAGCCCTCAACAACGAGGGTTATTATTTTGCCTTTCCTATAGCAACAGCAAATCTTAGATAGCATTTGAAATGCAACACCATGTTGTTGCCATAATACCTGACTCGGACTTTTAAAGCCGAGTCTTTTTCTTGGACGGTGATTCAAATCAGAACAGCGTTCTACTTCTGCAAGATTAGTCTTTATTCAGCCCAACAAACTTGGCACGTGCTTTATGCAGTTTTTTGTAGCTGTCGATTAAACGTAAATGACGATCTAAACCTTCAAGCTGCATATTGGTTTCGGTTAGACCATAGAAACGTACTGTGCCTTCAACAGAACCCATGACTGCATCCATACGTTCATTGCCAAACATACGGCGGAAATTGACAGCATAATCGGCAATATCCATTTCATCATCTAAAATAACTTCAAGCACGACATTCATACATTGATAGAACAAGCCACGTTCTACGGTATTGGTGTTGTATTGTAAGAATGCTTCGACCAAATCTTTAGCTTCTTCAAACTGTTCTAATGCCAAATAAATCAACAATTTTAATTCAAGGATAGTGAGCTGTCCCCAAACGGTATTGTCATCAAATTCAATGCCAATTAAGGTTTTAATTTCGGTATAGTCATCTAGCTCACATTCTTCCAAGCGCTCAACCAAAGCTTCAAGTTGCGCATCATCCAAACGATGCAGATTTAAAATGTCTTCACGGTACAGCAAAGCTTTATTGGTATTATCCCAAATCAGGTCTTCCACCAAATACACTTCTGAATAATCAGGGACTAAAATTCGGCAAGCAGTCGCACCTAAATGTTCATAAATCGACATATAGGATTCTTTGCCCATTTCTTCCAGAATCGCAAATAAAGCTTCGGCTTCTTCGACATTGCTATATTGACCATTGTTGGTGAAATCCCATTCTACAAACTCATGGTCTGCCTGTGCGCTAAAGAAACGCCAAGACACTACACCACTTGAATCAATAAAGTGTTCCACATAGTTATTCGGCTCTGTTACCGCATTTGTACTAAAGGTTGGCTGTGGTAAATCATTTAAACCTTCAAAACTACGCCCTTGCAATAACTCGGTTAAGCTGCGCTCTAAAGCAACTTTAAAGTTTGGATGCGCACCAAACGAAGCAAAAACACCGCCTGTACGTGGGTTCATTAAGGTCACACACATGACAGGGAATTGACCGCCTAAAGACGCGTCTTTCACCAATACGGGGAAGCCTTGCTCTTCTAAAGCCTGAATACCTGCCACAATACTTGGATATTTCGCCAAAACTTCTTGCGGCACATCAGGTAGGCACATTTCTTCCTGAATAATTTCGCGCTTCACTGCACGTTCAAAAATTTCAGATAAACACTGCACTTGAGCTTCTGCAAGCGTGTTACCTGCACTCATCCCGTTACTTAAATATAAGTTTTCAATTAAATTTGATGGGAAATATACCGTTTCACCATCGGATTGACGCACAAATGGCAATGAACAAATACCACGTTCAGTATTGCCTGAGTTGGTGTCATATAAATGTGTGCCCAGCAACTCATCTTCAGGATCATAAATTTCTAAGCAATATTCATCTAAAATTTCTTTAGGCAATTCACCATTTGGGCCAGGCTTAAACCATTTTTCATTTGGATAATGCACAAATTCGGCATTGGCAATCTCTTCACCCCAGAACTGATCGTTATAGAAGAAGTTACAGTTCAAACGTTCAATGAATTCACCCAAAGCAGATGCTAATGCACTTTCTTTGGTTGCGCCTTTACCATTGGTAAAACACATTGGCGATTGCGCATCACGAATATGTAATGACCAGACATTTGGCACGATATTACGCCATGAGGCAATCTCAATTTTCATGCCCAAACCTGCCAAAATACCCGACATATTGGCAATAGTTTCTTCAAGCGGTAAATCTTTACCAGCAATAAAAGTCGCTTGAGATGAAGTCAAGTTCGGCATCAGCAAAGCTTGTGCATCGGCATCAATGCTTTCGACTTGCTCAATCACAAACTCAGGGCCTGTTTGCACGACTTTCTTTACGGTACAACGGTCAATAGAACGTAAAATCCCCTGACGGTCTTTTTCAGAAATATCTGCAGGCAATTCCACCTGAATTTTAAAAATCTGTTTATAACGGTTTTCAGGATCGACAATATTGTTTTGAGATAAGCGGATATTATCGGTTGGAATATCACGTGATTGGCAATAAACCTTCACGAAATACGCAGCACACAATGCAGATGACGCAAGGAAATAATCAAATGGGCCTGGCGCAGAACCATCGCCTTTATAACGGATGGGCTGATCGGCAATGACGGTAAAATCGTCAAATTTAGCTTCAAGACGCAAGTTGTCTAAATAATTGACTTTAATTTCCATGCAGGCACCTATTGTATGTGCCTACTCAGACACAAAATTATAAAATATTGATTTATAAGCCGAATCAAGAGGGAGAATAAGACTTAAAAATGAGGTTTGAAGTCATCGCAACGGTATAATAGCGACTCCAGAATATGCGACAACATTATAAAGTGATTTAGGTGAATTGATAATGCTATAAATACAGATTTACTGAATTTAAGCAAAGCTGCTAATTAATATACATAAACATAATATATTTAAATGTATGGTATATTGTCTTTAGGTTCTAATCTGCTTGATGGTGAAACAACATGAAATATACCGAACTCACTGCTGAAATTTCGTCTAATATCAAATCCATTAAAGAACAATCTCCCGATTTACTTAAAAGTTTTAATGCCCTGTCACAAGTTGCGATGAAAGATGGCGTAATTGATGCCAAAACCAAAGAATTTATTGCACTGGCAATTGGCGTAGCACAACGCTGTGATGGTTGTATCGGTTTTCACGTCAGAACTTTGGTCAAAATGGGTATGACTTTTGAAGAATTGAATGAAATTTTAGGTATTGCTGTTTATATGGGCGGTGGCCCATCACTCATGTATGCCGCAAACGCCGTGGCAGCATTTAAAGAGTTTTCTCCATCTACAGCCGAATAACAGCATCAAATTATTTACCGAGTCGAAACTATGTTAAATATCCATAATGAATGGGATGAACGCTACAGCCAACATGACCATATTTATGGTGAACAAGCCAATGCGTTCATTCAGGACATTACGCAAAAACTGTCTATTCACGGCAAAACTTTGGGCTTGGCCGAAGGTGAAGGTCGTAACTTGTTATATTTGGCCGCTTTGGCACAAGCCAATGGGCAAGCATTTGAAGCAGATTTGTGGGACTACTCGCAAGTTGCTTTAGATAAGGCCCAAGGCTATGCACAGCAACGTGGTTTAAGTCTAAATACACGAAAGCAAGATTTAAGTCAGGTGAATTGGCCAGCGAATCAATATGACAACGTGATTTGCGTATTTGGTCACTTTAACCCTGAAACACAGCAAAAAGTGTTAAATGGCGTGCGCGAAACTTTGGTCAACGGTGGTTTATTTGTTGGTGAGCTGTATTCTACTCGTCAGCTAGAATATAAAACGGGCGGCCCACGTGCAGTAGAAATGCTGTACGATCCTATCGAGTTTTTAAGCCATTTTAAACACGATCATCTGATTCATTTCTTTGTGGGCGATGTAGAACGCTCAGAAGGCAAACTGCATCAGGGCAAATCCCACGTCATTCAATTTGCGATTCGTATTCAGAAATAAAAGACTGAATCTTTTACATCAAAAAGCTTGCTCCAATGCAATTAGAGCAAGCTTTTTTGCGCTTTAGATTTGAATATTCAGTTAGATATTTGCTCGGAAATTTTTAAAATCACTCAAACACATCTTTCATAGATTTTGGCATTCCTTGTACCGACTGTAATTCGCCCTGTTTATTTTTCCAAAGCACAACAGGTGTGGCAAAGAACTCGTATTTATCCATCAGTGCCTGATTCTGTTCTAAGGTTTTTTCTACATGTACAGGCACAGTTTTTTGCTCGATCAGCTTTTTTTGTCCGTATTGACGATGGAACGCATTAAAGGTCTGCTGTGGGTTTTTCGCCATTAATAAAGTCGCGGCCTGCCCTTTGCTTTCAGGTCGGATCACCGCCACAATAATATGTCTTAACTGAGCTTTGCCAGATTCTACCCACGGACGTGCCTGCTTCCAAAAGGTATGGCAATACGGACAATTCGGGTCTGAAAACACGTAGACAATTTTTTCAGCACTGGTTTGCCCATCCTGAATCCAAGTAGCGTGTTCCAGACTTTGCCACACATCTTCAAGTACCGACTTTTTCACATAACGGTCTAAAGCATCGACGGTTAAATTATTGCCTTGTGCATCAAACAAAGTGCCTACAATATAGTATTTCTGATCATTGGAAATAAACACTGTCGCAGGACTTTGTTCAATATGCCCTGCCCAACCTGTCATTTGTGCAGGTGCTTGAATTTGTTGCACAAACTTAAAACCTTCTTTTTCAATGTGCTGTTTGAGGTTGTCCTGTGCTTGCAGCATACTCACACTACTGGCAAGACTCATACCTATCGCCAGTTTCAGCATGTTATTTTTGATGTTTGATGTCATATTGATTGTCCTTAATTTTGGCTTCACGGCGGGTTTTCTTTCAAATCGTTAAGAGCGCGTTTATGGATTCGCTTGTATTTTTTTCAGATAATGCTGCAGCATCGGCTTGGTCAATTCACCCATGTGATGATCGACCAATTCTCCTTGTGCATTAAAAAACAAAGTACTTGGCAAACCGAACATATTGAAGTGTTGTCCTAAACGAGCTGCAGGGTCTAATAACACGTGTTCAAACTGAAATCGATGTTTCTGTAAATAGGCTTGAATCTCTGCTGCAAATTCGCCTTGATTAGCAAATACAAAATTGACCTCAGGGAAATCTTGCTGTGCTTGTTGCATAACAGGCATTTCACGATGACAAACTGGACACCAAGTCGCCCAGAGATTAATCACCGTGGGCTGCCCTGAAAATTGAGCTAAATCTTGAGGTTGTTGCGCTAGGTTGTGCAATACTAGATTGGGATAGGCATGCTGCGTCTGCAAAGGTTGGATAAGACTCCAACCTACAACTTGTACTGTAATAAAGAGCGCAACTGCCCATGCCAGAACAACACGTTGAATAGCGCGATTTTTCCAGACAAACCACGCCACACCTGCCATAACTGCGGCAATCAGATGAAAGCCTTTGTCCTGAATTTTTAAAATATCAATCGGGTTGGCAAAGTACAGCTCATAATGCTGCAACACAAAAACTGCCCGCCCAACTAAAGCACCAATCCACAGCGCATTCCATAATGCATCCTGATAACCTGTCCAAGTCTGTGCATTCCATGTATAACGACGCTGAAAAAATTTACCCATTGCAAAGACGACAATCAGTCCTAGCAATAAAAACACCAATGGCCATGGAATCATCAACATGCCTAACTGCAAGACTGCGGATTGAATCATGGCGCAGCCTCTTGCAGTTGATGAATATTTTGAATCAATTGCGCTGCGTTATAAGCACCTGTTAGACGCAATTCACGTTGTTCCCGTTGTGGATCTGCCAAAAATAACAACGTTGGCGGCCCTAAAATCTGCCATTTTTTCAATAAGGCATCTTGTGAAGGATGCTGTTCGGTTAAGTCGAGTTTAATCCGCACCACATGCTTTAAAGCATCTTGCACATCGGTACGAGGAATCACATCACGCTCAATCGGCTGACACGCCACACACCAATCGGCATAGACATCAATCACAATCTTTTGATGAGCATGTGCGGCCAAAGCTGCATTCAACTCTTGTTCTGTGCGTACTTTGATCCATGGCTGTAATTGGTCTGCTTGTACCTGCGCATTGACACTGGCAATACTCTGATTGACATGCCAAATTCCACTACTGGCGATTACTGCCGCCAAAGCCAATAACGAAAAACGCTGTGGACGATGTAACACGTGGCGCAAAATTGCAATTAAATATGCAGCGAAGGCAAATAACACCACAGCAAAAGCAACATAGTACCAAGTCACAGAAAATAGCGGACGAGCAAAATACAAAGCCATTGCCAACATGATAAAACCAAAGCTAAATTTTAGCCGTTCCATCCACAAACCTGGCTTTGGCAAATATTTCGCGCCAAACACGCTGGCAATAAGTAAAGGAATTCCCATACCTAAACCGAGCAGGAACAAATATAAACCACCCAATGCTGCTTGATCCAAATGTGAGACGTACAGCAATGCTCCCGCTAAAGGCGCACTCATACATGGCCCGACAATCAGTGCAGAAATCACCCCCATAACGCCCGCACCCAATAAAGTACCGCCTTTTTGATATTGCTGAATACGATCTAAACGCTGTAACACTGCTTGTGGTAATGACAACTGATACAGTCCAAACAGGTTTAAAGCAAAGAGCACAAACAACATAGCAAAAACTGCAATCACTACGGGATTTTGGAACCAACGCTGTACGCTATAACCAATGTGTGACGCAACAACGCCCATCAAGCCATAGACTAGCGCCATACTGACGATAAAGGTGATCGCAATTGCTGCCGCTTTATAGCCTGTATTGCGCTGCACCAAAATGCCAGAAAGAATTGGAATCAGCGGCAATGAACACGGTAAAAAAGCCAGTAATACCCCAAAACCTAAAAAGATAAACGCATTCAGTAACAACCCTTGCCCAGACAATAAATTCAGGAAAAATTGATCATTGTTCCATTGCTGATTCAGACTCGTACTACTGGCTGTTTCCGTATTGCTTGAATTGGCTGATGCAGCGAATGTATTGTCTGTCAATGCCGTATCTGTATTTTCAATCTCTAAGGAATTTGCTAAATCAACGTTTTCTACTGGTTCAGGGGTAAGTTTAGGATCAGCTTGTGTTACAGCAACCGCATTTTCAGCAAGCTGTGCTTTGTTTTCTAGCGTTTGCTGTTCAAGTTTGAGTTCTTTTGTCGTTACAGTATTTGCAGTTGTCGTAACTTGTTTTTGTGTACTAGAACCATTGGCTTGATGCTTATCTGCATCATTTAAGTTAGTGTTTAAAGCAGCCTGATTATTCTGATTGAGTTGCTGAAGTAAATTACCTTTGCCCGCACTTAAATTATGCTGTGGCAATAAACCATCGGCATCGGTTTGAATCGTTTTACGCTGTACGGGATAACACAAACCATCTTCAGCGCAGCCTTGCCAAGTAATTTGATATTGCTGATTAGGCTTCACCTGAATCTGTGTTGTCACTTGCCCATAATGCACACGTGTCAGCCCGAAAGTCGGATCATCTTTTTCATGCCCTGCAGGCAATTTAAAAGCAAGCGGCTTTTGAGCCTGACTGACTTTGAATTGATCGTGATATAAATAGTAATGCGGTGCGACATCCCATTTCAGTTCAACCGTTTGTTCAGACAATGACGTCGCCTGAAACTTAAAAGCTTGATCGGACGCTAAAAATTCATTGGCAGCATTGACCCACACCGCACACAGACTCAACACAAAATAAGCAATGACGCGAATAAAAATCATGTATTTATACTAAAAATTAAAAAACTGACTGTATTATCGGTAAGTGTAGATTAAGAGAACATTAATAAAGATTTTTCTTTGTAAACTTGAGCATTGTAGGTGCCTAATCTAAATTTGTGGCGTGATCGAGATGTGTCATATATTGGGCTGACTGTGGTATAGGAGCAAATATGTTCGTCGTTTTGGTGGAAGATGATCCTTATATTGCCCAAAGTATTGTGGCAGCACTCGAATTTTTAAGTATTTCAGTCGAACACGTGAATAACGCGCGCGATGCCGATTACTTCATACGTCATAGTGCGGTAGATCTGTGCCTGCTCGATTTAGGTCTGCCTGACCAAGATGGTTTACAGTTACTCGAAAACTGGCGTAAAGATGCCATTCATATTCCAGTATTGGTATTAACCGCGCGGAATCATACTCAAGACTGCGTACAGGCGCTCAACTTAGGAGCAGATGACTACCTAACTAAACCTTTTGAATTAAATGAACTGATTGCCCGTGTATATGCATTAAGCCGCCGTCATCGTGGTTATTCATCGAACCAACTGCAAAGTGGTCAGTTACACATGAACCTCGATACACAAGAAGTCAGTTGGCATTCACAAAACATTCAGCTTTCACGCCGTGAATATAGCCTATTGGAAACCTTTTTACGGCATCCGAACCAAATCTTAAAAAATGAAGAACTGATAGATAAAGTGTATGGCTTTCAAGACAGTATCGAAAGCAATGCCTTAAATGTGCATATCTACCATTTACGGCATAAAATCCACCCCGATTTTATTCAAACGGTGCGTGGTGTCGGCTACATCTTTAAACCTGAGCTGCTGACATGAAAAACTACAGTCTGAAATGGCGTTTGGTATCGACCATCAGCTGTGCATTTATTTTGCTGTGGGTGATTGTCTTTGCATGGCTCTACCATGACTTGGAACAACGCTTACAAAATACGCTGGATGAACGACTTTCTACCTCAGCCCGTATGGTCGCCCGCCTGATTCAGCAACTGCCCCTAGAACAACTCACAGAAAGTTTGCATGCCGAATCAGAAAATGCCTTGCTACATAGTTTAATTGCTTGTGAAGTCTCTATTTTCCGTGCCAATGTTTCATTACCACAGCATGTGATTGCACGCACTCAAGGTGCACCGAAAAATTTAAAAAACCAACAAGTCGGTTTCAGCACATGGACAGAAAATGGACTGCAATGGCGTAGTTATGTACTGCGTGAAGGTGAAGTTCAGGTGGTGGTGGCTGAAAAAATTCAGTTACGGCAAAACCTACTTAAACAAATTTTACAGTCGGTACTGATTCCTTTACTGCTTACTTTGATTATTTGTATTTTGCTAATTTTGTGGATTATCCGTCTGGAGTTTTTACCGCTCGATCACATCACCCGCCACTTAATTCAGAAAAAACAATCTTTAGATGAAGCTTCTCGTTATTTAATTGAACTGAGATCACAAAAAATTCCTAAAGAAATTCAGCCTTTTGTCGATAACTTATTGATGCTGATTGAACGCCTACATAAAAGTCTGGAACACGAAAAAAACTTTAGTGCATTTGCTGCGCATGAACTCCGCACGCCGTTAACGGCTATTAAAACGCATGTGCAACTGAGCCAATTGATGTTGAATCAAACCGCATCTGCCCAAGATACAGCCAAAGTCATCGACAATTTAAAACACGCAGAACGCAGCATCCAACGTTATCAACAACTTTTGGAACAACTGTTATTGCTCAGTCAAACTGAAGCAGGTATTCAAGCGGCACATAGCCATGCAGATATGCGTAGCGTATTAGAAACAGTCTTGTCGGAACTGACTGTGGAATATCCCAATTTATCAGCGAAATTACAGATTGATTGGGCGAGTTTGGTAGCACAACACATTAATATTCCAGCGCCTGCGTTGCACATGGTACTGAAAAACTTGATTCAAAATGCTTATTTGCATGCAGAGGATGCGCCAAACATTCAAATTTATATGCAAGACCTGCAATTGATCATTGCAGACCAAGGCAAAAGCCTGAATGAAGATGATTTTACCATTCTGACTCAGCGTTTTTGGCGTAAATCTGCGCATAAACAAGGCTATGGCTTAGGTCTAACTCTAGTCAAAGTATTATTAGAGCAATATGGCTACCTACTTCAATTTCAGGCTAACCAACCGCAAGGTTTAAAAGTGATTGTCAGTTTTGATGCAGCACCTTCTGCAACAGAGAAACAACAGACGGATTAAGCTTTTCTGAGCTTTAACAGCAAATAAAGCAAGATTCAGAACAAGATCACTTAACTTTTGCCAATACCGAACATATTGCTCTACTTTACGATAACGCCATTTTTAAGGTGATTTTTGAAATAAAAGGTCAATGCGTTCTAAAATTTTATCTATGATGTAGATGCTGCGGGCTATTGAGTAGAAGAACATTGGCTAGAAAAAAATTGCTGAAACTTTCATCACCGTTTTTTTGTTCGATACCACGTCATATTTTTAAATGAGGTAGATATCCGTGCAGATCGTGCATGTGCTTGGTCTTGTGATCAATCTACAACTTAATTAAAGTGTACATAAAACCAACAGCACCCCACTCAAAATATAATACGCAGCGTAGGAGCATCTATTCCAGACTAAACTATAGATAAATATATCAATCAAAGCATTCCATTTAAGCTCATGTTTTATTTAAATAAAGTTGAATTTTTAAAATATCTTATTATCGAAATGATCTTTCTATCGAATCCATAACCACTTGAACGATGATCACAAAACGTATTAGATGATCCACTGCAGTTTGTGTGGTCATCTACTTTGAATGAACTGAAAAAATGGAATCGCCATTTTTTATAAACAGCAACGAAATATCATGCTATAAAGAAAGGCTATATTGATGTTGGTTGTTTTCTGGCTTTGACATTCCGAATCAAACCAGTTCAAGTCACTCGCTTGATCAGTCGTTACAGAAAACAAATGAATAGATTTGGTCAGTTGTTTTAGAATATAAAAATCAGCAAAAAAAACTAAAAATGTAATTTTTTAACATTGCGAATTCCCTGCAAAGTTTTCATTATAGAGCCTCATTTTGGCACACGCTTTCTACGTCAAATTAAACAAATTACAAAAAAAATGTGGAATTTTATGCCATAATTAGCAAACTTTGCAGACATCTTGCAAAGTATTATTGCAATTATTTATTGGAGCAAGCGGAATGAGTTCGACCATTTTGGTTATTCATGGACCGAATCTAAATTTGCTAGGAAAGCGTGAACCCGAAGTTTATGGTTACCTCACTCTTGAGGATATAAATCAACAGCTCATTTCACAAGCGCAAAAAGCATCAATTTCTATAGATACTTTCCAAAGTAATTGGGAAGGCGCAATTGTAGACCGAATTCATCAAGCCGCGTTAGATGGCACACAATATATCATTATTAACCCTGCTGCATTAACGCATACCTCTGTTGCGGTACGTGATGCCTTGTTAGGGGTCGCTATTCCATTTCTTGAAGTCCATTTGTCGAATGTGCATGCACGTGAGGCGTTTAGACATCATTCATATTTATCAGACAAAGCCATTGGTGTGATTTGCGGTTTAGGCGCAAAAGGCTATGCCGCAGCACTCGACTTTGTTCTTGAAAAAATTCAACCTACTACACAATCTTAAACTAGGAATACTGTCCATGGATATTCGTAAAATCAAGAAACTCATCGACTTGATGATTGAATCTGACTTACAAGCGATTGAAGTTAAAGAAGGCGATCAGTCGATTGCATTAACTCGTCGCAGTCCAGTAGTAGCGGCAGCAGTTCCTGCAATGCCTGCACCTTCTGCAGAAGTACCATCTGCACCTAAATCTTCACCACGTGGTGCTGTTGAAACTTCTCCAATGGTTGGCGTGTTCTATGCAGCACCAAGCCCAGGTGAAGCACCATTTATTAAAGTGGGTCAAACTGTTTCTGCTGGTGAAACGCTTGGCATTATCGAAGCAATGAAAATCATGAACCCAATTGAAGCAACTCAAAGTGGCGTGATTGAAGAAATTCTAGTTAAAAATGGCGAAGTGATTCAATTTGGTCAACCACTCTTCCGCTACCGCGCTTAAGACCTCGGGGATTCACAATGTTGCAAAAAGTTTTAATTGCAAACCGTGGTGAGATTGCCCTGCGCATCACCCGAGCTTGCAAAACTTTAGGGATCAAAACCGTGGGTATCTATTCAGATGCCGATAAAGACCTGATGCACTTACGCTTTTGTGATGAAGCCGTGTGTATTGGTCCAGGTGCGAGCAGTGAAAGTTACCTGAATATTCCTGCAATTATTACTGCAGCAGAAATTACAGGTGCAGATGCCATTCACCCTGGTTATGGTTTCCTTGCCGAAAATGCCGAATTTGCTGAAATTGTAGAAAGTTCAGGTTTCATTTTCATTGGTCCACGCCCTGAGCATATTCGCTTAATGGGTAACAAAGTTTCTGCAATTACTGCAATGCGTAAAGCTGGCGTACCAACTGTACCGGGTTCAGCACACGCCGTTACACCACACAATGCTTTAGCTGAAGCCAAAGAAATTGGTTTCCCGCTCATTGTAAAAGCGGCTGCTGGTGGTGGTGGTCGTGGTATGCGTATTGTAGAGCGCGTAGACACCCTGCTTGAATCAGTTCAAGCGGCTCAACGTGATGCAGAAATGTGGTTTGGTGATGACACGGTCTATATGGAACGTTTCTTACAAAAGCCACGTCACGTAGAAGTACAAGTATTGGCTGATGGTAATGGTCACGCGATTCACCTTTATGACCGCGACTGTTCTTTACAACGTCGTCACCAAAAAGTTCTTGAAGAAGCGCCAGCACCTAACTTACCAGAACAAGCACGTGCCGATATTTTAGAAGCGTGTGTTAATGCATGTAAGTTAATGCAATACCGTGGTGCAGGTACTTTCGAATTCTTATTTGAAGATGATGAATACTTCTTCATTGAAATGAATACACGTGTTCAGGTTGAGCATCCTGTAACTGAAATGGTGACAGGCATTGACATCATTGAACAACAATTGCGTATTGCTGCAGGTCTAGGTTTAGACATTGAGCAAGATCAGGTTGAAATTCGTGGTCACGCAATCGAATGTCGTATTAACGCAGAAGACCCAACCACCTTCGTACCTTCACCGGGTAAAATTGAACACTTCTATGCCCCAGGTGGTGCAGGTGTTCGTGTAGATTCACACATCTACGAAGGTTATAGCATTCCGCCGTATTACGACTCAATGATTGCTAAACTGATTGTGCATGGTAAAGATCGTGAAACCAGTATTGCGCGTATGCGTCAAGCCTTGGATGAAACTATCTTAACAGGAATTAAAACCAACATTCCTTTGCACAAAGACTTGATTCTGCAAGATAAAAACTTCTGCAAACAAGCAATGGATATTCACTATCTTGAAAAGCATTTGCTAAAGCAACTTGCTGGCAATGAAGAAGAAAAAGCATAAGTAATTAAGGTTGCTTAAGTTTAAAATAAAGAGCTGATGATTCAACGTCAGCTCTTTTTTATTGTTGAGAATAAAAGCTAAACCGTTAATCTATGCAGATCAGTATGAATAAAAAACCAATACTCCAAATGGAGTATTGGTTTAAAAATTGATTTAAAAACTGAGATCATTTTAGATCATCGAATGATGCAAAATACTAGACAAGATTAATCTAAAAACTCAGTCATGAATGCCAATACCTCTGCGGTTTTTTCAGCATGCAACCAATGCCCTGCATGAGCAACTGTTTCAACTTTTGCGTGAGGAAACTGTGCTTGAATAGCGGCATAATGCTCAGGCGCTTCAATGTAAGGCGAATTACCACCACGAATAAACAAAGTATTGACATCACTATGCACCGTCTGCCATGACAAAATTTCGGCATAATGTTCATGTAGCGCATTTAAGTTAAATAACCATTGCCCTTTGCTAAATGACTTCATCAAAAATTGCACAACCATTTCTTCTTGAAGATGCTCACGCATAATTTCCATTGCCGCTTGGCGACTTTCAACTTGTGCATCTTGCACAGCAAACAAGGCTGTAAAAATTTGATCGTGACGATTTTCAGGATAAGCAAAAGGACAAATATCCAATAAAACCAATTGCTGTAAACGCCCAGCAGCCAGAGGAGCTAAAGTCATTGCAACTTTACCGCCCATTGAATGCCCAACCACAGAAAACTGTTCGATATTCAAGCTGTTCAACGTTTCTAAAACATCTTGTGCCATTGCTGCATAATTCATGTCATCACAATGCGCAGACTTACCATGATTGCGCACATCTAATTGAATTACGGTGCGCTGTTCTTGAAATGCACGTGCGAGCATGCCTAAATTACTCAAACTACCAAATAAACCATGAATAAAAACCAAAGGTGGCAATGTAGATTCAGGCTGATTTTGCGTGATTTGATAATTTAACAACATAAAATAGACTCTAAACTTGAATTCAAATGATTGATCTATTTAATGAGTTTTGAGTTTATAAATCAAATTTTATATGTGCTTTTTACGGTGAAACTTATAATATCACTTAGGCTATTTGTGTGAGCCTAAGCAATAACATACAAGATGAACTTTTCTTAAAATTTTATTTAAAATAATTCAAAGGCAACTTCAAATAACGAATGCCGTTGGCCTCAGGTTGTGGGAACTTACCTGCGTCCATATTGATTTGAATGGATGGCAGAATCAATTTAGGCATCGTTAAAGTAGCATCACGCTGAGTTCTCATCTCAATAAATTCAGCTTTGCTTACCCCTGTATGAATATGAATATTCTGCTCTTTTTGAGTTTTGAGCAGTGTTTCATGTTCATATTGTTCACGTGATTCTGGTAGATAATCATGGCATAAGAACACTCGTGTTTCTTCAGGCAATGCGTATAGCGTTTGCACAGAATCGTACAACTGCCCTGCACTGCCTTTCGGGAAATCACAACGTGCCGTACCATAATCAGGCATAAACAAAGTATCACCTACAAATACAGCATCACCGATCACATAGCTTAAACAAGCAGGCGTATGCCCCGGTGTAGGGATGTTATAGGCTTGTAATTCACCAATCGTAAAAGTTTCATGATCGTCATACAGATAATCAAATGATTGATGTGAATTGAAATACTTGATATCCAAGTTATAGATAGCACTAAATGTTTCTTGCACAATCGAAATTTTATGGCTCATGGCAATTTTACCACCCAACTGCTCTTTTAAATATTGAGAAGCTGTCAGGTGATCGGCATGCACATGCGTTTCTAAAATCCATTCAACCGTTAATTCATTTTTTTGGATGTAAGCAATGATTTCATCGGCATGAATTGTTGAAGTAGTCGCAGATGCAGGGTCATAATCCAACACGCTGTCAATAATGGCACATTGACGCGTTACAGGATCACTTACCACATAACTGAATGTATTAGTATTTTCATCAAAAAAATGCTGAATATCTGCGTGCATCTTATGCTCCTGCAACCTTACGATGAATGAGAATCCCCACCAACATTGCAACAATGAAATAGATTGCTTGATAATAACCTAAACCAATCAAGGTTAGACTTGGCGCTGGACAAATTCCTGCAACGCCCCAACCGATACCAAAAATAAAACTACCTGTGATCAGTTTAGAGTCAATTTGAGTTTGTTTAGGCAAATCAATTGGTTCATTTAAAATGGTTTTTGGTTCAGCTTGGCGCATAATTCTTTGGAATGGAATAAAGGCAACCGCAATTGCACCCATCATAACAAATGCCAGACTTGCATCCCATGTACCGAAAAGATCGAGGAAGTTTAAAACTTTTTCAGGATTCGACATACCAGAAAGAATCAATCCAGCTGAAAAAATACCACCGAAAACAAAGGCTAAGAAATTTTTCATTTAGAATGCTCCTGTGATATGGCGGATAACATAAACGGTAATAAAGCCAGCTAACATAAAGGTAGCTGTTGCTGCAATGGAGCGCTTAGATAAACGACTCATGCCACAAATACCATGTCCACTGGTACAACCCGAACCCAAACGAGTACCGAAACCAACCAACAATCCCGCCACAATCATCATCAATGGGCTTGCATTCAATTCAACTTTAGGTTGAGCCACGATGCCATAGAAAAAAGGCACAATGAAAATACCTAACACAAACCACAATGCAGGCGTTTTGAACAGCGTTTGCGGATTTAATACTTGAGCCAGTAAACCACTAATGCCTGCAATACGACCATGAACATATAAATAGCCCACGACTGCAAGACCAAGCAATCCACCACCGATTAATGCCAGCAGATAATCATGCATTTTGAACACCCAAAACAATATATGTTTTTATAATATATTATTGTAATTATTATTCAACTATTCTCTTGTAAGTTTTGTAAACTTCATCTGACTATTCGTCTATGTTTGCGATGTGAGAGAGATTTCGCAAGTTTTTGGCTGATATTAAGTCATAAGGCAGAAAATTTAGTCATTCTAAATGACTGCCTCATAACGTAATAAAGATATATCAAAATAGACAGCAACGACAAAAGTTGAGGGCATTAGACTCATTTGTGAGCAAGCGCAATAAGTTCTTTTTTATGCCGACGAATTACACGTTTAGCAGCATCTAACATAATGCGATTGGTAGTCTCATCATCACCAAAGTCAATAGGTTTAGCTGGACACATTGGACGAGCTTTTCGATCTTCGATTGTGTAGTCTTTAAGACGCTTACCCATACTGCACCTCTCAGAATTTCTTAACTTTCACTAATATAACATAAAATTTAGTTTGTTAAAAAATCATCAATACGAGTTTTTAATTACCCTATTTATTGCTTAAAGATAACTTTTTTTGTTATTAAATGGTCGCTTGGAACAAGAATCACTGAGATGAAACGAATAGGAATAGTTGCTACATTCATACAAGAACAAGCATCTGTGTGCTTTGGACTCAAAACAATATAAAGTTCAACATATCATGCATCTACAATCTCTACAAAATTAGCATTTAAAACTTTTGCCAAATCGCTTGGTGTTAAACCAATATCTAATCCCCGCTTCCCTCCACTCACATACATAGTTGCAAGCTGTTGAGCGGATGCATCAATCACTGTTTTCAGTTGTTTCTTCTGCCCAATTGGACTAATGCCCCCAACCAAATAACCTGTCAAACGCTCAGCATCTTTAGGATCAGCCATGTGTACTTTTTTACACTGAAAAGCAGCCGCAACTTTTTTAAGATTTAATTGGTAATGGACAGGTAAAATCGCCACAAAATAATGCTTATCATCACTGACCAATAAAGTTTTAAATACTTCTGTGACATCTAAGCCTAACTTCTCCGCAGCTTCTAAACCAAAACTTTTAGTATTATGATCATGTTCATATTCATGCATAGAAAATTGAATTTTCTTGGCTTTTAAAAGTTTAGCTGCTGGAGTCATTGAAAAAATACTGTAAAAAACGATGCTCAAATTATACGCTTGATTGAGATTAAAAGTGAATTCGCTTAGGCCATTTTTAAATATAAAAGTAACTATCGAAAAAATAGCCTAAAATCATTAACTTGGTTTACGTGAATTTTCAACCAACACGTTAGCTAAGCGCTGTGCATGCGCAATCACGCGATCCAACCAACGTTGTGCCGCCAACAACTCTAGACCTGTCGCAGCATTGAGCTGATTCACGGCAATATATTGCAGCACTTTTTCACGGTTTTCGGCACGTTGATCTTCTGTCCATTTTTTCAAATTAGATAATTCGGTATTTAGACTTAGTACATGTTTATGCACATCAAAATCATCCATTTCTTTTAGATGTTCATCAAGAATTTGTACAAAATCTAAGCCAACTTGATAAATTGCAGGTTGGGTGCGTATTTCTTTTGCTAAAGTAATATTTTCCAAATCACTTCGTAAAACACGTAAATACACCATCAAACGAAGCATCGCCATTAAACGCTGTTGATCGGCTTCATTTTCTGAAATCGACATTTCTTCCAAATAGCGTTGGACTTGAATGAGTACTTCATCTAGCTGTAATAAACGTACTTTTGAAGGTAATCTTCCCTCTTGGATAGCCAGTTTTAGCATCACCAAAACGTCATACAAACTATGGTAAATCACCTTTGATGCAGCATGAATAGCCAAGGCGGGCACAGATAAACTCGCTTGATCGAGATAACATAAAACCGATTGAGTTTGATCTGGGATAATTTTCATAATCAGTTTTTCGAACTGACGGATAAAAGGCAAAATAATCAAAGTACCAGAAATACTGAATGCTGTATGAAATGCAGCAACAATCACCACATTGTCCCATGTTGCCATAAGACGTTGATTTTGTGTTAGCTCAAGAAATAACGGTTTTAAAATAATAAAAGCAAAAATGGCTGAAATGATGTTAAAAATCACATGAACCGCTGCAGTACGTTTGGCATTTGCAGTTGAACCAATTACAGCAATAATGGCTGTCGCCACCGTACCAATATTCTGTCCAATCACCAAACCTAAAGCCTGTTGCAAATCAATCGCACCACTGGCCAATGCTGCTAAGGTCGCGGTAATTGCAGCACTTGAAGATTGCAACAGAATGGTCATGATAATACCGACCAAAACCAAACTGAGTTGCGCAATCAAAGATCTACTTGAAAATACTGATAAATCGACACGTTCAGCAAAACCTGACATGGCAACTTGCAACATATCAATGCCAAGGAAAATCAGACTAAAACCTGCCAATGTCATTCCAAATAATGCAACTCGCCCCTGACTAAATAATTTAAGCATTGCACCCAAACCCAGCAAAGGTAATGCAAAACTGGTGATGGAAAATTTAACACCTAAAAATGCCACCATCCAACCCGTACTGGTTGTGCCAATATTCGCGCCAATAATGACACCAATTGCCTGAGCAAAAGTAAGAATACCCGCACTGACAAAACCAATTGTGGCTAAAGTCGTTGCTGTAGAAGATTGTACAATTAAGGTTAAACCGATGCCTGAAAGCACAGCTTTAATGGGTGAGCCTGTAAATTTAGACAACCAAATACGCAAAGTTTCCCCTGCCATATTTTTTAAGCTGTCTGTCATCATGGTCATACCAATCAAAAATAGACCAATACCACCACATAATTGTACAAAGACTTCTAACACACTTACTCCCTGTGCAATAAGCAATTTTCAAAGTGCTAAAAAGCCGATATTGTACGTACTTTTATCTTAAAATTGCAGTTTATTTGTTCTATTCCAATAGTTTATATTAAATAAAAAACTTGTCATCAATTTGACATATTATTAAACCTAAGGATAGATCGGACTCCATTGGTTTATCCAATCATTCGATAAAACAAAACGAAACCTCTGTATTATGCTGACACGATACAATTCAAATCTGTGAATGGCTTGACTAGGTCAATCGCTCACCTCAAAATCAGTATATATACTCACATACGCCAAAATGACAGATATAGTTTTAATATGATTTTTAATACTTTTAGAAAATATCCATCTATAAAAATATTCAGTATTGGTTGTACTGTTTTAACGCTAGCAGCTTGCTCTCCACTAGGAGGTGGTTCTCTTGCAAAACGCTCAGCTAAACTTTCTACAGGGATCCAAAAGGCTTATGCTGTGCATCCTGATACAGCAAATCGTGTAGCACCAATCATTGTACAAAGTGCAGAACAACATAATGTTGATCCTCTGCTTGTCGCTGCAGTTATTAGACAAGAATCGAATTATCGTGCCTATGCTGTTTCACCTTCAGGTGCAGTTGGGTTCACACAAATTATTCCACGTTATTGGCAGCAGACTTGTCCTGGCGATTTATTCCATGAACATACCAATATCAACTGTGGTACATTTATTTTAAATCATTATAAAAATCAGTCGGGTAAATGGCCTAAAGCTTTAGCCTATTACAATGTGGGACCTACTGGCTACAATAGTAATCGAAAAATGAAAAAGCAAGGTAAACGCTACGCGAAACAAGTCAAACAGCACCAAAAAAACTTAAAAGATGCACTTTAATTTTGACTTACTAGCTTAATAAAGTAGCCAATACCCGTTGAATTAAAGCCATCCTCAGATGGTTTTATTTTGCCTTCACTTTTATGTTTCCTTTCTTTTTATAATTTTATTTTTCTAACTTTATTTTCTTTTTGCATAAAAAAACACCCCCAACGTGAGTTGATGGTGTTTAGAATAATGAGCTGGCGATGACTTACTCTCACATGGGTAACCCCACACTACCATCAGCGCGAAGAGGTTTCACTTCTGAGTTCGGGAAGGGATCAGGTGGTTCACTCTTGCTATGGTCGC
>NZ_VPEY01000019.1:0-49390 GCF_013416935.1 Acinetobacter sp. YH1901141
AAGTCGTTTGAATGATTTCTTCTTGGTCTACGTGCCATAAAATACTCCATATATTGATGTTTATAACATCATTTGAGGAGCAGAGTATCACTTATAGGAGTTGTTCAAATTTCCGGATCCATCTCTAAACGTCCTGTTTTACAACGCTATATTTTACCTACACAGCGTTTAGATTATTTACGCTGGTATATCGACAATTATTTACACCATCAGGAAGATTATCGTGAGGCTTTAACTCAACTGGGTTGTCCGACAGTCTTTTTTACAGGCGCACAATCGACCTTGTATGCGGCAGAAGGACAACGTCAAGTGGTAGAAGCTATGCCGAATGCGAAACAAGTCATATTTCACCAATCTGGGCATACCCCTTTACTGACCGAACCGTTGAAATTTAATCAGGAAATTAGCCAATTTTTAAAACTAAACAGCTAAAGTAAAACGGTGGAAAATGTGGTTTGCAATATTTTCCACCGTAGCATCATTAGACCTAGATTTAGTTTAGATCTAGATTTAATTGGCAAAAGCCGCGATACCCGTTTGCGCACGACCTAAAATTAGCGCATGCACATCGTGCGTCCCTTCATAGGTATTCACGACTTCCAAATTGACCAAATGCCGCGCCACGCCATATTCATCACTGATACCATTCCCACCAAGCATATCGCGCGCCATACGAGCAATCTCTAAGGCCTTGCCACAGTTGTTGCGTTTAATCAGCGAAGTACCTTCGAGTGAAGCAATACCCTCATCTTTCATACGACCAAAACGTAAAGCAATTTGTAAACCCAGCGCGATTTCGGTTTGCATATCGGCAAGTTTCTTTTGAATGAGCTGATTGGCCGCCAAAGGACGTCCGAACTGAATCCGATCCATCGTATATTGATGCGCAGTATGCCAACAAAACTCAGCCGCACCCATAGCACCCCAAGCAATGCCATAACGTGCACTATTTAAACAAGTGAACGGCCCTTTTAAACCACGCACTTCAGGTAACATATTTTCTTCAGGCACAAAAACATTGTCCATGACAATTTCACCTGTGATTGAAGCGCGTAAACCAACCTTGCCTTGAATGATTGGTGCAGAAAGTCCATCCCAACCTTTTTCTAAAATAAAACCGCGAATATCACCCACTTGCCCATCTGCCGAAACTTCTTTTGCCCACACCACAAATACATCGGCAATTGGACTATTGGTAATCCACATTTTCGCACCGTGTAAACGATAACCGCCTGCAACTTTATGTGCTCTGCTGTTCATACTGCCAGGGTCGGAGCCAAAATCAGGTTCAGTCAGACCGAAACATCCCACCCATTCACCCGAAGCAAGTTTGGGTAAATATTTCTGTTTTTGTGCTTCACTGCCAAACTCATAAATTGGCACCATCACCAATGAGCTTTGTACACTTGCCATAGAACGATAGCCTGAATCGACCCGTTCAATTTCACGTGAAATTAATCCATAACTCACATAATTTAAACCTGCACCGCCATATTGTTCAGGTATGGTTGAGCCTAACAAACCAAGCTCACCCATTTCACGGAAGATGCTGCGATCTACCGTTTCATGTCTAAACTGATCACGTACCCGCGGCAGTAATTTTTCCTGACAATAAGCATAGGCACTATCACGAATCATACGTTCGGTTTCAGTCAATTGCTGTTCAAGCAAAAAAGGATCTTTCCAATCAAATTTCACTTTTTCACTGTGAGTTGCAGGCGTGTGATTTGGCGATGGATTGTGTTGTGACATGGCATCCTCTGCACATTATTATAGGTTCTGGTTCATCAATATTTGATTTTGCAGCGTCATACTACTTTACTTTATGTTCTATCATTAAAATGAAATAACAAGCAATAAAAAGTGAACTTTGATTCAATTATTCAGCAAAGTTATAGACAGCACTAAACTTTCACATATTTAGATACTTAAAATTCTGAAAAAATGAGCTGTAGATTTGTGTTTCTATTTTCGGCACTTATACTCAAATCTAACCATCCATCAAGAGAATAAAACATGCGTAAATTAGTGGTTTTTTCGGGTGCAGGTATGAGCGCAGAAAGTGGAATCAACACCTTTAGAGATGGTGATGGCTTATGGGAAAAACATCGCGTGGAGGATGTCGCAAGTCCTGAAGCATGGGCAAGGAATCCTGAATTAGTCCAACGCTTTTATAATGAACGTCGTAAAAACATTCTTAATGCGCAGCCTAACTTGGCGCATCGCTTAATTGCTGAACTTGAAGATGATTTTGATGTACAAGTGATCACCCAAAATATTGATGATTTGCATGAACGTGCAGGCAGTTCAGAAGTTTTGCATTTACACGGCAATATTCGTTTAGCCAAAAGCTCAGGGCCTCATGCACAATACACGACAGAATTTTTTCCAATTGAAGGTGACTCGCTGAACTTGCAACAGGATCTTTGCCCACAAGGCTATCCTTTACGTCCGCATGTGGTCTGGTTTGGCGAAGCAGTTCCTGCCTATGAAGAAGCACTGGATTTGATTCAAGATGCCGATATTTTTATTGTGATTGGTACAAGTTTGGTGGTGTACCCTGTTGCTGGATTAGTACACGAAATTCCTGCAAATTGTCAGGCTTATTATATTGACCCAAAAGCCATGCAAGCCCAACTTCCTGCTCAATTTCAACGGATTTCCAAAACTGCCACTGAGGGCATGCAGCAATTGTTCGATCAATTACATCAAGTTTAAAGTAATTACAGTATCTAAATTTTTCCACTTGTAAGATGTCATCAACATGCTTAGGCTATTTTGACATCTTGCAGGATTGCATCATTTTCATAATAGTTTTAGGTATCTCTTTAAAACTTTGTTACCATCGCTCTTTCTCTGTGTTTGTGATGTTTACTGCATATGACCTCATCTTATCAGCAACAACTTGATGCAAAAGTTGCCCGTATTTCTGCCCAATTTGCCGAATATAACCCGCCTGCCTTGCAAGTATTTGCCTCACCAGAACACAACTACCGTATGCGGGCAGAGTTCCGAATTTGGCATATTGAAGATGATCTGTTTTATGCCATGTTTGAACGCAGTGAAGATAAGCAGAAAAAAGTTATTCGTGTAGATGAGTTTCCGATTGCAGACCGCAGCATTAACTTATTAATGCCAAAGCTGTTAGCCGCCCTGAAAGCCGATCCCGTATTATCGGCTCGTTTATTTGAAGTGCATTTTTTAGCGACTTTAAGTGGCGAAATGTTGGTTTCACTGCTTTATCACCGCAAACTTGAATCTGATTGGGAGCCTGCAGCCCAAGCTTTGAGCAAAGCATTAAACATTAAACTGATTGGACGCAGCCGTGGGCAAAAATTCGTGCTATCCGATGAGTATGTAGTTGAACAATTACAGGTTTTTGAGCGCACTTATACCTATAAGCAAATTGAAAGCAGCTTTACCCAGCCAAACGCGCAAGTTTGCCAAAAAATGCTGGAATGGGCATGTACGGTTGCCGAATATTCTGAGCAAGATTTATTAGAACTTTATTGTGGTAATGGTAACTTTACCCTGCCGCTATCGACTCGTTTCCGTCGTGTACTTGCCACAGAACTGGCTAAATCTTCGGTATATGCAGCGCAGTGGAATATTGAACAAAACCAGATTGAGAATATTCAAGTAGCACGCTTATCGGCTGAAGAGTTTACTCAAGCCTATAACGGTGAGCGTGAATTCCGCCGCTTGCAAGAAGCGAACATTGATCTTGCAAGTTATGATTTTGATACGGTCTTTGTCGATCCGCCACGCGCAGGAATTGATGATGCAACCTTAAAACTCCTACAGCGTTTTAAGCGTATTATTTATATTTCGTGCAACCCAGACACATTGCATGACAATTTAAAAACCTTGTGTCAAAACCATAAAGTGACGCAATTTGCACTGTTTGATCAATTCCCATACACCCATCATGTTGAGTCGGGTGTTTTACTGGAAAAGATTTAAACAATTTGTTGCATTATTCTTCAATATTTACAAGTTCTCCTTTTTAGCACTTGTAAATATTATGATGTAAATGAATCAGTTAAAGCATTACAAGCCCTTTAACTGTCATAATTTCGTTAAAAAAATGCAATATCATCGAAAATTCTGCAACTCGATTGCTGCTTTTATCACTTAGGTCGACTTGATTTATTTTTTATATTGGCTATATTTCGATCTATGTTAGGTTGTGAATGAAGGCTCTATGAGTTTTTGGCAAAAGTTGTTCTCTACAGAACAGCAAAACGAGCATAAAAATCAAATTGCTTGTGTTGAAAATGATTGCTCTTGCAAGACAAATGAACAACTTCTCGAAGCTTTAACCAAAGCCACAGATGAAGATGTCATTATCGGGATTAAGAAGGTTCTCGCTTCGCGAGGTTATAGCCGCAAAGAGTTGAATGAACTCCAGCATCTACCATTCCAGTAATGGAATATGATAAAAAAGGCATTTAGTTGAACTAAGTGCCTTTTTTAATGGCTGCATATATATTAGAACGATAAATTTTATAAATCTCGACACGTGCTTGAACTTGCACAAAAACGCTAATCTTTTCAAACGCAGTCAATCATATCTTCATAATCATGCGCTAATATTTCTACACATAATCATTACACCAATAAATTCGAATTATTCAAACAGAGAAAATGACAATGAAAAAAACTAGCCTTAGCTGTCTTGCCCTACTCAGCCTAAGTTTAACAGCCTGTAGCCCAATGCCGAAAGAATGTGCCGAAACTTGGGAGAAAATGGAAAGTTTTGCTAAAAACATGGGTATTTCAGATGAGCAACTTAAACAACAAAAAAAGCAATTTGAAAATGAAGTCAAACAAATGAAAAGCGAAGAAGCAGTCAAAATCTGCAGGATGCAAGGCACAGCCTTAGGTTTTATTGGACAATAAATTCAGCCAAGCCAAAACCAAATTCCAATGTTAGGGTTTACAGCCTTGATGATCTATATAAGCTAAAATTGGACCTAAATTGCGATGTGGATGAGTATGACGTTGTAATTGCGGAATATACGCTGTAGAAATCGAACCATCTAAATACAAGGCATTTGGCGTTTGCAGCTCATCTTTAAAAAAGGTGGCAAATTGATGAAAAGTTACGGGCGTCTTGCTAATCACAAAGTACAGGCTTTGGTCTTTTAACCCAACCCCATTTCTAATTTTATAAGAAGTACTGTCTGCCAAAAAACGTGAATTTAACTGGCGATTAATAACTAACATTGGGCCAGACTGTGTCGCATACTGCGCTTTGAACGCTTGATTGGCATATTGTTGGGTTGTTCCTAAAAACACCCATTGATGATTCCACGCCAGTACACCATTGGGCTGAATTAAAAAATTCCCCCATCCCTGTTGCTGTCGGTTCAGCTTTTTAAGTTGTCGTCCTTGTTCCACATACAAACCCACAGGCGAATAATCTGGATGAAACATGCCTGCATTCATGGCAAATTGCATGTTTTCACAAGACTGTAGATTTTTTTGTAGTTGTGAAATTTGCAGATATGGTTTCCCTTGCCGATCTTTCAGATATAAGCCTAACTGTGACAACTGTGTCACTTCCACCACATCTGCATTGATTTTACTGTTGTTAACCGTCCATGCGCGAATTTCCGCTTGTGCAGTAGGCGTGCAGAATAAATAACAGAGCAATAAGCACTTCCACCGAGAACAAAACATTATCATCTCCATACCTGCTATGTTACAAATTGTGCATATAACTGAATGGGTTATCGCATATTTGCTTCAGACGCAGTACACTATAAAACCTGATTTCTTTTCTCTACTCATGTTACTTTATTGGTCAAGCGTACGATGCTCAAGCAGAAAACACGATTTCCTTTAGGGGCACATTTAATTGTGAAACACTTCGGCTATAGCCATCATGGTATCTATGCCGGGCGTGGTCGCGTGATTCACTATTCGGGTTTTGCACATCTTTTTAAAAAACACCCGATTGAAATGACCAGTATTGAAAAGTTTAGTCACGGCAAAAATATTATTGTGCAGTCGTATCATGCGCCCAAGTATAAAGGCCGCAAAGTGGTACGCCGTATGCGCTCCAGAATGCATGAAAACAATTATCATCTGATTATGAATAACTGTGAACATTTATGCACTTGGGCAATTACAGGTGTGGAAAGCAGCCCGCAAGTATTTAAGATGATGGATCGTTTAACCACCATTGGTTATGTCAGTTCATTGATGAGTTATATGAACAGTATGATGCTGACCCTGACCACCACTTGCTTTGCTTTAGTGCTCTATATTAAGAAGAAACTACGCGATAAAGCCAAAATGCAGTTACCGCAAATCCTGATGAAGCAGGAACAGCATAAAAACCGCTAATCGCAGTCATTTTAGCGACACTGTATATCTCACAAAATATTCTATAAATCTTAAATAGACAAAATCAAAAGCCCAACCTGAATTGATCAAGTTGGGCTTTTAAGTTGCAAGCTAAAAGCTAAATAAGGTGTTACTTGCCTGGCTTAAAGCTGTCTTTTAAGTCTAAAATACGGTTAAACACTGGTTTTTCCTCACTGTGATCATACTGATCTGCAACAAAATAACCTTCTCGTTCAAATTGGAAACGATCTTCAGGTTGTGCTTTTGCCAATGCAGGTTCAACAATGGCTTGTACCACCGTCAATGATTCAGGGTTTAGATTCGCCAAGAAATCATCGCCCACTTCTGGGTCAGATTCGGTAAATAAGCGATCATATAAGCGAACTTCTGCCGCAACGCCTTTACTTGCAGAGACCCAGTGAATCACGCCTTTTACTTTACGACCTTCTGGGTTTTTGCCCAAAGTTTCAGGGTCAATTGAACATTTCAGCTCAATGACTTCGCCGTTAGCATCTTTAATCACTTCATCACACTTGATTACATAAGCATGACGTAAACGTACTTCTCCTTCAGGCACTAAACGCTTAAAGCCTTTAGGCGGCACTTCTTCAAAGTCTTTACGGTCAATGTAAATTTCAGAAGTCAGTGGAATGATACGTTCACCCATATCTACATTTGGATGACGTGCATGGACCAAATCTAATGCTTCTGGCAAGTTAGTCAAAGTCACTTTAAGTGGATTTAACACCGCCATACCACGTGCTGCAGTATTTTCCAAAGATTGACGGATGCAATATTCAAGCATTGCAACATCCACAATACCATCCGACTTAGACACACCTACACGCTTACAGAAATCACGCAAACCTTCTGGTGTAAAGCCACGACGACGCATACCTACCACTGTTGGCATACGTGGGTCATCCCAACCATTCACAAAACCGCCTTCAACCAATTTACGCAATTTACGCTTAGATGTGATGGTGTAATCAATATTCAAACGGCTAGATTCATACTGACGCGGCACAGCCTCGGATTTCACCTTTTCCACCACCCAATCATAGAATGGACGATGGTCTTGGAATTCTAAAGTACATAGTGAATGAGTAATGCCTTCAATGGCATCTGATAATGGATGCGCATAATCATACATTGGGTACATTTTCCATTTATCGCCCGTTTGGTGATGCGATGAATGTAAAACACGATACAAAATCGGATCACGCATGTGTACGTTTGGTGAAGCCATATCAATTTTGGCACGGAGTACTGCCTGACCTTCGCCTAATTCACCATTGCGCATTTTTTCAAATAAAGCCAAGTTTTCTGCTACTGGCGTATCACGATATGGCGAATTTTTACCCAGCTCTACAAAAGAACCACGATTGAGCTTAATCTCATCAGGGGTTTGCAAATCGACATAAGCATCGCCTTGTTCGATCAGCTGAATTGCCCATGTATATAATTGATCGAAATAGCTTGATGCATAGCGTGGTTCGCCATTCCACTCAAAACCCAGCCATTTCACGTCATTGGCAATACCATCAACATATTCTTGTTCTTCTGCATCTGGGTTGGTGTCATCAAAACGTAAGTTACACACCCCTTGATATTCTTGTGCGATGCCAAAGTTCAAGCAAATTGCTTTCACGTGACCAATATGCAAATAACCATTCGGCTCAGGTGGAAAACGTGTCACCACCTGCTGAGTGCGACCCGCCGCAATATCATCGGTAATGACTTGACGTATAAAGTCCAAGCCCGGCTGTTGTTCTTGCTGCACAGCATCGACAGAGGCATTTGAACTTGGTGTCGGGGTGTTTGGCAGAGATGCAACAACATCATTTGGCTTCATAGCAATAAAATCACTTCTAAAATAAAATTGGATAAACTAGGTTACAGAAACTTCAGTAGTGAAGCATACATCACCCATTAGAACGCTTTTCCTTGTTTTTAACAAAGAAAATAACGTTTTTACTTGCCTTGTAGTTTACAGTTTGCTTATGCTTCTCTCAACCAAAAAACCCATGGCATTCGTGTCCATGTTTAGGAGATTACACAATGAGTTTTCCTCAAGTCGAATTAAACACCAATAAAGGTCGTATTGTTTTAGAATTGAACGCTGAAAAAGCACCAATTACAGTTGCTAACTTCTTAGAATACGTTCGTGATGGTTTTTATGACGGCGTAATTTTCCACCGTGTTATTGATGGTTTCATGATCCAAGGCGGTGGCATGGATGAAAACTTCAAAGAAAAAGCAACACGTGATGCGATTGAAAACGAAGCTGACAACGGCTTAAGCAACGATGTTGGTACAATTGCAATGGCTCGTACCCAAGCACCTCACTCTGCTTCTGCACAGTTCTTCATTAACGTAAAAAATAACTCTTTCTTGAACCACACAGGCAAAACTGCACAAGGTTGGGGTTATGCCGTGTTTGGTAAAGTTGTTGAAGGTATGGACGTTGTAGATGCTATTAAAGGCGTGCGTACTGGCAACCGTGGTTATCACGCAGATGTTCCACTAGAAAATGTGGTGATTGAATCTGCAAAAATCATTGCTGAATAAGAATCCTACCCGACCTCCCTTACACACATCATTTTAAAGCTGTGCTTTAAAATTCGTTTAGGGAGGAGAATTCCCTCTTTTAAAAGAGGGATTGAGGGAGATTCCAAGGAATAATTCGTGACCTATCTGTTTATCGCAGATTTACACTTGTCACCAAATCACCCTCGACTTGTTCGGGGGTTTTTAGATTTGCTAGATGCTTATCAAAATAAAAACACCCAACTGTATATTTTAGGCGACTGGTTTAATGCATGGATTGGTGATGATTACACCGCAGCGTGGCTCGATGAAGTTGTTACACGTCTAAAGCAATTTAGCCAAGCAGGTAATCAAATTTACTTTATTGTCGGCAATCGTGATTTCGCTTTAGGTCAGAAATTTCTAGATCAATTTTCAGGACAACTCCTGCCCGATGTGTACACGCTGCATATTTGTTCTCAACAGGTACGTTTAGAACATGGCGATGCACTGTGTACCGATGATGTGTCCTATCAAAAATTCCGTAAAATCATTCGCAATCCCATCATTTTAGGGATTTTAAAGAAAACACCTTTGGCTTTTCGGCAAAAACTTGCACAAGGTTTCCGCAAAAAAAGTCAGCAAGCCAATCAAGTCAAAAGTTATGACGTCATGGACGTAAATGCAGATGCTGTGTCACAAGCCTTGCAGCATGCAGATGTGTTAATTCATGGGCATACGCATCGTCCAAATATTCACAATGAACACGGCAAACCTAGAATTGTATTAGGCGATTGGCGCGCAGATGCTGCACAAATTTTAGTAGTTGAACCAAATCAAGCCTTAGCAACTTGGCAACTGAGTCATTGGAACTATTAAGCGCAACATCTTTACATAAAAATAATAGATACAACACTAAAGGTACTTAGCTAAACATAGCTAACTAAAACCTCTTTAGCCAAAATCTCTTCAGCTAGCAGATTAATACCCACCTTCCGTTTTAATCACTTCGGCATCAGCTTTATATTTAGCCAACAACTCACGCAGCGAAGTCATCAACACACTGGTATCTACCCCAACTGCCACAAATTCTGTGCCTAAATCCAAATACTTTTGTGTCACTTCATGTTGGGTCGATAAAATCCCTGCTGCTTTGCCTGCTGCACGAATCCGTTGAATCGCATCGACCACAGCGGCTTGTACTTCTGGATGGTTCGGATTGCCTTCATAACCCATCGTGGCAGATAAATCCACCGCACCAATAAACACCCCATCAATCCCATCGACTTGTAAAATAGCATCCAGATTTTCTAAACCTGTGACCGATTCAATTTGAATGAGCAAACAAATATTTTCATGCGCTGTCGCGTAATAATTTGGAATACTGTTCCAGCGAGTTGCACGTGCTAAAGCTGCGCCTACGCCGCGAATACCTTCAGGTGGATAACGTACCGCTTTGACCATCAACTCAGCGTGTTCAACGCTTTCAACCATAGGAATCAGCAAAGTTTGTACGCCAATATCCAACAGTTGTTTAATGAGTTGCACACTGCCAATCGGCGGGCGCACCACCGCTTGAGAGGGATAAGCCGCAATACTTTGTAATTGTGACAAAGTGGTTCTTAAATCACTCGGTGCATGTTCCCCATCAATTAAAAGCCAGTCATAGCCTGCATTGGCGGCAATTTCAGTGCCATACGCATCTGCTAAACCTACCCATAAGCCAATTTGCTGCTGAGTTTTTAATTTACGCTTAAAATAATTGATATATTCCATCCATACACCTTCGGGATGCACCATTTGCAACTTTATATTTAACGCCTATTTGCTATAAACAACCAATAGTGAAAACGTCTTGCATGATTGAATTTAACACTAAGTTTAAAGATGTTTATGTCGTGCTCATCTCATCTTAACCGCATAAATAGCACATGGATTCATTCCGTTAGCATAGCGAGGCATGTTAAGCTTTTGGCGCACACCTGCCCCAAATATAGTCTTTAAATGGAGATGATTCATGGATTTGCTCAACGTTGCACAAACTCGTTATACGACCAAAGCCTATGATGCGAGTCGCACTATTCCTGCAGAACAATTTGAGCGTTTATTAGAAATTCTGCGTTTAGCACCATCTTCCATTAATATTCAGCCGTGGCATTTTTTTATTGCAGATCGCCCTGAAGCCAAACAACGTATTGCTAAAGCTTTAGTTGGAAAGTACGCCTATAATGCCCCTAAAGTTTTAGATGCTTCGCATACCATTTTATTTTGCACCAAAGCTGACATTAGCGAATTACATTTAGAAAACCTGCTTAATCAGGATGCTGCTAGTGGACGCTTTAAAGATGAAGCCGCTAAACAAGGTCAGAAAGACAGCCGCACAGGTTATGTCGATTACTACCGCAATGAAAAAGGCGATATTCAGCGTTGGGCAGAAAATCAAACCTTTATTGCACTCGGACAAATGCTTTTGGCTGCAGGCATTGAAGGAATTGACGCAACGCCAATTGGTGGTTTTGATGAAGCAATTTTAACTCAAGAACTGCAACTAACTGAGCAAGGACTGATTCCTTCGGTTTTATTGTGTTTAGGCTATCGTAGTGAACAAGATTTTAATGCCAAACTGCCAAAATCACGCCTTGATAAACGTGAGATTTTCACGCAACTGTAAAACAAACATGCGATAACACTAGGGACAAAATTTGTCCCTATTTTTTGGTCTGAATTTTGCTTTATCTATATTTGCAATCTGTACTCAATCTCTATCAAAAATAAAAATGAGGTGTATGATGCTCAATTTAATGCCGCTAAAACTAGAATGCCGACGTTGTAAAAAACTGTATTTATATCAAGCCAAACCAAGCTATCCAACCCTGCGCTGCCCGATCTGCGATAGAACCACAATGCTGCATGGTCTTGCAGAAACTGCAGATTTATTGCGACATCCTTTTCGCTTTATGTTGAGTTATCTTAAACCGTCATGGCATAAGCGAGGCAAAGCACACTAAGCAATGCCAAGCCTAGCCCAATAGTGGTCGTGCTTTTCAGCTTTTCTTTAAAGAACAATACACCACTGATCACGCCAAATAGCACCACTAAAATATTCATCCCTGCAAATACCACTGCAGGGCTGTCTTTGAGCAGCATGTGAGCTTTGACATACAAGGCAATATTGGCAAAATTCAGTGCACCCAAAATTAAACCTGCACTGATATTTTGCATACTGCCCATGCTTTTATCGCGGATTAAGATATAAGCCATCGCCAAAACAAAAGCACATACAAACATCAAATTCAGTGCAACTGCAAATTGCAGTCCTAAACCTGTGGTGTATTTAAGCAAAACATCAATCAGTGCATAACCCAGCCAAACACAGCTCAAATATAAGATGCCTTGTTGCGCTTTAGCAGACTGCCCTGCAGCACGATGCGAATACAAAATACATAAGACTGCGATAATCCCAAGCGCGATTCCCACAATTTTCAGTTGGCTAAAATTTTCCTGAAAAATAAAATAAGCGGCTGCCAAAGACAAAACCACTGACAAACGCTGTGCAATTTCAGTTTTTAAAATACCTGCGCTGTCTAACGATTTTGCTAATGCTAAAAAGACACTCGGCAACAACACACCCAAACTAATAATGAGCCACCACGGCGTATGTTGAATTGAGATCGTGCCCAAGTTGGGTTTAAACCAGTAAAAACACAACACACTGGCACTGACATAATTCCATGTGATCATCTGCATAGGGTTAAAACCCTGCATTTTGCAGACTTTTAATAAAATAGAGACCAGTACACTACAAAAGGCTGCGGCTACAATCAGTTCCATGACACGCTCGAGGATTGTTTTTGTTCTTGATTGGAAGTTGTGGATTCATCAGTAAAAAGCCCACAAGGACTGTGGGCTTTCGAGTTCTTAATCAAATTAAGAATTACTTATAGCGTTCAACCATTTTCTCTAAAGAAATTGGGCGAATTTTGTCTGCATTACCTGCAGTACCAAATGCTTCATAACGGTCTATACAAATTTGTTTCATTGCATCTACAGTTTTTGCGAAGAATTTACGTGGGTCAAATTCGCTTGGTTGTTCTGCCATCATACGGCGCATTGCACCAGTAGAAGCTAAACGTAAATCTGTATCGATGTTGATTTTACGCACACCATGCTTAATTGCTTCAACCAATTGCTCAACAGGTACACCATAAGTTTCTTTGATGTCACCGCCGTATTGGTTAATCACCGCCAACCATTCTTGTGGTACAGAGCTAGAGCCGTGCATTACAAGGTGTGTATTTGGCAACGCAGCATGAATTTCTTTAATACGGTCAATTGCAAGAATATCGCCTGTAGGTGGACGAGTAAACTTGTATGCACCGTGCGAAGTACCAACAGCAATCGCTAAAGCATCCACATTAGTATCTGCAACGAAGCTACGTGCTTCTTCAACAGATGTTAACAATTGAGAGTGGTCAAGTACGCCTTCTGCGCCCACGCCATCTTCTTCACCTGCCATACCTGTTTCAAGACTACCTAAACAGCCAATCTCACCTTCAACCGATACACCACACGCATGCGCCATTTGCACAGTACGACGCGTCACTTCGACGTTGTATTCATACGACGTTGGTGTTTTACCATCTTCACCCAAAGAACCATCCATCATTACTGATGAAAAGCCTAGTTGGATCGAACGCTGACATACATCAGGGCTTGTACCATGGTCTTGGTGCATAACCACTGGAATATGTGGCCACTCTTCAATTGCAGCCAAAATCAGGTGACGCAAGAATGGCGCACCTGCATATTTACGCGCACCTGCCGAAGCTTGAACAATTACAGGTGAATTGGTTGCATCTGCGGCTAACATAATTGCGCGCATTTGTTCTAAGTTGTTGACGTTAAACGCTGGAACGCCGTAAGCATGTTCACCGGCATGATCCAAGAGCTGGCGCAATGAAATAAGAGCCATAATATCCTCCCAAATAATGTTGGTTATTCTACCCTGTGATTTGTTTCAATTCAGCAACAAATCTCCTTTTTCAAAAAAAAGTCCCTGCAAAAGCAGGGACTTTTAAACAAATTACTACAATTTGTCGTTTTTCAGCACTTATTGCGCTTCAGAAGCAGCAACTTCTGTGTCTGCAGTCGCAACGTCAGCAGGTGCATTTGCAACGTCTTCAGGAATATCGGTGTTGCCTTCATCCAAGATTGGTTGGTCAATTGCGTCGATTGCAGCTTGTTGTTCTGGTGTAACTTGAGCGTTATCTACAACTGCAGAAGATGCATCAGTTTCAGTCGCAGGTGCGCTTTCTTTTTTTGCACAAGCAGTCAAGGCTAAAGATGCAGCAATTAAAGCAGCAAGTGTTAGTTTTTGAATCATCGTCATTTCCTACAGTTAGGTCATTCATTTACTACAGTTTATTGCATATTTATGACATTTTGATGACTACGGCATGACATAAATATAAAAAAGTTGACCGAAGTCAACCTTTTTAAAAATTATTGATAAATTTTCTAGATTTAAGCGCGTTCTAATAATACCGCAACTGCAGGTAAGGTTTTACCTTCTACAAATTCAAGGAATGCACCTCCACCTGTAGAGATATAGCCGATTTTGTCTGCAACTTCATACTTGTCAATTGCAGCTAAAGTGTCACCACCGCCTGCAATAGAGAAACCTGCAGATTCTGCAATCGCCAATGAAAGTGCTTTCGTACCTTCACCAAATTGATCAACTTCAAATACACCCACTGGGCCATTCCAAAGAATTGTTTTTGAAGTTTTTAAAATTTCAGCAAATGCTTTTGCAGTTTCTGGGCCTACGTCTAAAATCATATCGTTGTCTGCAACATCTTCAACTTTTTTCACAGTTGCTTTCGCTGCTGCCAATGAACCCAAGAAATCTTCAAAATTAATTTCAGCGGCATCTGCAACTACAACATCGGTTGGCAGTGGTACAGAAACTTTTGCGGCAATTGCTTTGGCAGTGTCAATCAAATCATTTTCACATAATGATTTGCCCACGTTATAGCCTGCTGCAGCAAGGAAAGTATTGGCAATACCACCGCCTACAATTAATTGATCGCAAATATCAGACAATGAAGTCAATACATCTAACTTAGTCGATACTTTAGAACCTGCAACAATCGCCACCATTGGTTTTTCAGGTGTTTTTAAGGCACGACCCAAAGCATCTAATTCCGCAGCCAATAATGGGCCTGCTGCTGCCACTGGTGCTAAACGTGCAACGCCTTCAGTAGAGGCTTCTGCACGGTGCGCGGTACCAAATGCATCCATCACAAATACATCACACAATGCTGCATATTTAGCGGCAAGTTCTGGGTTGTTTTTCTTTTCACCGTGGTTAAAACGGCAGTTTTCCAATAAAACGACTTGACCAGGAGCAACGTCTACACCATCTAAATAGTCAGTGATCAGTTGAACATCTTGACCTAATGCTTGGGTTAAATACGCAGCTACAGGTGCTAAAGATTGTTCAGCTTTTGGCTCACCTTCAACAGGACGACCTAAGTGAGAATACACCATCACTGCTGCACCTTTGGCAACAGCAGCTTGAATCGTTGGCAATGCCGCACGTAAACGTGCATCGCTGGTGATCACACCATTTTTAACAGGTACGTTTAAATCTTCACGAATAAGGACACGCTTACCTGCTAAATCGAGGTCAGTCATACGCTGAAAGTTCATGTATAGCTCACTTTATTGATATCAAAACGCCACGATTTTAAATGATTATGCAGAAAAAGGTTAGCAACTTTTGTAGAATTGCTGTTTAAAGCAAAAGTTTTGATTATGATAGAGAAAAGCCACCATCTTTCTCGCACTTATGTCTATTCATCCTGATCCAAATATCAATCGTTTAAATGTTTTGGGCGAATCTCTCGCCAGTTGTTGCTTTGATCCTATTACTGGATATTTTCGTAACGGTTTTTGTCATACCGCCCCAACCGATTTAGGTCAGCACACCGTTTGTGCACAAATGACCTCTGATTTTTTAAATTTCTCACAAAAAATTGGCAATGATTTAATCACGCCAGTACCAGAAGTTGGTTTTAACGGCTTACAACCGGGTGATTTCTGGTGTATTTGCGTCACCCGTTGGGTTGAAGCCTATCAGGCAGGTCAAGCACCACCAATTAAAATTCAAGCCTGTCATCAGTCAGTATTGTCTTATGTGCCTTTAGATATTTTGATGGATTATGCGGTGTGATGATCTGATGCAACATCCTGAAATTATTTTAGCGTCTGGCAGTCAAACTCGTCAGCAATTGATGAATCGTCTGCATTTGGCGTATAAGTCAATTTCACCTGATATTGATGAATCTGCACAGGGTGAATTGCATGCAGATAATTTGGCGCGACGCTTGGCTTTTGAAAAAGCACACTGTATTGCGCAGCAATATCCTGATGCAATTGTGATTGGTTCAGATCAAGTGGCATGGCGTGAACAGCAGCCAGATATTTTTATAGGTAAACCGCTCACTTCAGAAAAAGCTATACAACAATTACAAGCCAATTCAGGTCAAACGGTTTATTTCAGCACTGCGCTGAGTGTGCAGCAGCAATCTACAGGCTTTGAACAAACGGTTGTAGAACACTACACAGTTAAATTCCGCAGCTTAACTGACAATGAAATTGCACGATATGTTGCAAAGGAACAACCGCTACACTGTGCAGGTAGTTTTATGTGCGAAGGTTTAGGTATTAGTCTGTTTGAAGCCATGCAAGGCAATGACCAAACTACCTTGATGGGTCTGCCGATGATTCAGTTATGCCGCATGTTAAGAATGCTGAATATTCAGGTTCCTTAAGTTTAAAACTGTGTAATTTAACAGCCGTGAATATTTATAAAGACTATAAATCACCTTGCCCTTTGCAGCGACAAATCAGACAATATTGAGATTATTGATAAAACTTGCTTAGGCTATTTTATGTCGCAACCTTTAGATGTTTTGGGCGGAATTACCGCAGAACAATTCCTAAGTGAATATTGGCAAAAAAAACCACTTTTGGTACGCAATGCACTCCCAGAAATTGCCAACCTACTTGAACCTAGTGATGTAATGGAACTGGCACTTGAAGAAGATGTGACTGCCCGTTTAATCAAACAAAAAGATCGCGATCCAAATCAATGGACTGTGAAATCATCACCGCTCATTAAGGCTGATTTTCAAAAAATGCCAAAGTTGTGGACGCTATTGGTACAAGCCGTTGATCATTACTCTTTTGATCTCGCTGAACTTTGGAAAAAATTTCCTTTTATTCCGCAATGGCGACGTGATGACATAATGGTGTCTTATGCCCCTAAAGGCGGCTCTGTAGGTCAGCATTTTGATTTCTACGATGTGTTTTTGCTACAAGGCTATGGACATCGTCGTTGGCAACTTGGGCAAATGTGTGATGCTGAAACTGAATTTGTCGCAGGACAACCGTTAAAATTATTGCCTGAAATGCAGGTCAATTTTGATGAAGTTCTTGCACCTGGCGATTTACTCTATGTGCCACCGGGTTTGGCACATTATGGCGTGGCGGAAGATGATTGTCTGACGTTCTCGTTCGGTTTCCGCATGCCGAATATTAGTGAAATGATGGATCGAGTGAGCGATAAATTCTCTGCCGATGAAATGTTACGCACGCCACTACAAGACCTTGTTCGTAAAAAAAGTACCCAAATTGGCGAAATGACTGCGACAGAATTGGATTATCTGAAAGCAGAATTGTGGGCGCGTTTACAAAACTCATCGGTGTTGGATGATGCGATTTTAAGCTTAATGTCTGAACCGAAATATCCTGAAAATATTCCTGAAGTAGATGAAATAGGTGTAGGCGATTTAGAAGATGCGCTAGATCAGGGTTATCAAATCATGTTGGAACCCGCCTCTCGCCTACTTTATGCAAATCAGCTAGATGAAGTTTTATTTTGGGCGAATGGTGAAGCGATTTGTGTCGCAGAAGCATCTATCCCTACGCTGCAAAAAATTGCCAATGGTGAACGCGTGCTGCTCGATGAAAACCTTTACGACGCAAATATTTTGGAAGATTTGGTACAACTGCTCAATGAATCCATTTTAATGTTGTTACCTGCTGAAGACGCTTAAAATATTCGTTTCAGCCCCCTCAAGATGATCAATTCATCTTGGGGAATTTAGATAAGCGGGATCTAAAGTTAAAACTGCCTGAATTAACGTATAGCCAGGTGTCGAATTTAATTTTAATTGCCCTCCAACCCGTTCTAAACGCATTTTCATACTGCGCATCCCAATACTCATGCCATGTTCAAGCACGCTATTGGCTTCAAAACCTACACCATCATCCTGAATTTTAAGTACCAATTGCTTAGGCGGTACAAATTGCATACTGACGGATACATGCTTGGCTTGGCTGTGTTTAATCACATTGGTTAAACTTTCTTCTAATACCCGCATCAAAGTTAAGCACTGTAACGAATTCGGCTCAATCACCCATTCATTTGGAAAATCCCACTTGGAATGAATATCCATTTCATCCATCAATTGACTAAAACGATGACGTACTGGCGCAACCCAAATTTTAGGATTTTCAGGCACTTTAGAACCAATGGAAGAACCACTATCAATAATTTGACGTAAATCATCACGCAGTAATTTCAGCATAGATAAGAACTGCTGATTACTCATGTTCTGTTCGCTTTGGTCGACCATAATCATGGAACGTACCAAAGATGCACCCAAACCATCATGCAAATCATGCGATAGATGAATCCGCTCTTGCAAACGCACATTTTCCAATTCTAAATAATGCTTTTCTGACATACTGCGTTTTAAATCATCACTGACTTCAAAAACTTTAAGCTCTAAATCTTGATTAAATTTCTCAATTTTTTGAATATTTCTTTTTAGGCGTATGCCTAAAATAATCGCAATAAATAAAGTAATTACTGGCGAGGTATACGGTGATAATGGCTGATATAAACTTGCCGTTGCCGCATTACTTAAACGAAATACATCTACACCCGCAAAAAAGCCAATCAAGGTTAAACAAAATAGCAGCAGATATACTTCTGTTTTTGGGGATTTATACGCTAAATACGCCAAATAAAAATAAACCACGACTAGTAAGCTGGCATAACTTAAAAAGACAATCCCAAATACCAGTTTGACATAATCTAAGGGTGTTAAAAACACACAAACGATTACCGCTAAACTCAGAATAAAAATACTTTCTTCCAATATTGGCAAGCGTTGATTGACAAACCTAATTAAATACAGACTAAAAGCTAAAACATAGAGGATAAAAAAGCTTAAATTGGCTTGAGATGCCACCAATACACTTGGGTATGGAAAGGTTTCTGTGGTTAAAAAATGAGAAATAAATAATAACCAGAACATGCAACTCAACGCGAACCAACCAAAACTCTGATCACGGCGTAAAAACAGCCAAATAACCAAACATAAAATGCCTAAAGTGGCAGATAAAATCGCATTAATTTCAAATAAAGTACGTTTATTCCATATACTTTGCTGGTGCTGTTCAATATTGTTATGCACATTATTAAAACTTATTTTTCCTATACCCGCATTTTGAAATGCATATCCATTTACATAGACCAATATTTGATTTTTACCTTGTTTTAAGCCTGAAATAGGTAAAATCCAGTAACGTGGCATATTCCAGTTTTTTGACAAAGGCTCTTCTAAATGTTGACTTGCCCAAAGTAAATCTTGATTCAGATAAACTGCCCCTGCACTATTTAAAAAATTCAGTGCAAAAACGATGGGTTGATTTAAACGATGATCACGCTCACAAAACCACTCCCACTCTATTTTGTACCACGCCCCACCATTATAATTTTTCCAGCGATCATCCCAAACGTCGGGCAGTTGAACATTTTCCCAACCCGTTTCAGGTTTTTTATTATGTGATGCTGTTTTGGCAGAGCTGATTGAAAGTACATGCACATTGCAGTACTGATTAATTGGGTACACCACTTGCTGCGCATAGCTTTGCCACGCACAGAACAATAACAACACACCCAAACCACACTGCCAAAGCCTTTGAATCATAAAAGACCTAAAGTTCTAGCGGTACTGACAGCCTTAGTGCGTTTAGTGACCGACAACTTCCGATAGATATGTTTAATATGACTTTCAACGGTATAACGCGACACAAATAATTGCTCAGCAATTTCACGGTTACTTAAGCCCTGCGCCACCAGATTTAAAATTTCTAATTCACGATTGGTGAGCTGTTCATAATGTGAGTTGAATGCTTGAGCATCGGCGCGATCTGATAAATCTTCGGTCAGCACGGGTACTTTTTGATGTGAAATTTGCGATAAAATTTCACGGGCGATAAATGGGTCTATCGGTGCACCACCTCTTAAAATGCTGCGTATTGCGATAATAATTTCAGCATCATCACGTTCTTTAAGCACATAGCCTGTTGCACCTGCTTGAATTGCAGAAAATAAGCTGTCTTGGGTGCTCCATGCAGAAATCACCAAAATTAATGCGCTTGGATCTCTAAAATGTAATTGTTCGATTAGTTCTTTACCATTGCCATCGGGCAAGCCTAAATCGACTAAAGCTAAAGCAATCGGATGATCTTCTATACACGTCATTGCAGCTTTAAGATGACTCACGAAAAATAGCATGTCATCTTGATAGCCAATATCATGCAAAATTTTTCTAAGACGTGACTGAATAATAGGCTCATCTTCAACAATTAAAACCGGTACGGGTAATATCGCTTCCATTTCTGCCATCATTCATCCCCTTGATTATGTTTGTAAATATATCAATCGTTTTGATGTAAACACTATCCCTAGAATTAAGGAGTTTTTCAAATTTAGCTTATTTTATAAACATGAGCATAGCACTGAAACATGAAACTCGAGCATGAAATAAAAAATAAATGTGAAGTACTATTTTATTTTAGAAATCGCTTCACATTTTAATGAGCAGCGCAGCATAAATATGCTTTGATGCCGAGAACAGCATCAAAGCAAATGTAGAGCCGTATTTAAAAGATGGTTGATAAATTAATAATAAGTCTTAGAGCTATGTGCATGTAAAAATGCAGGAATCAGCCCTGTTAAAGCCGCACGAATATCCGCACGTTCATTGATTAATTGATGCGAGCCTTCTTCTAACATGAGTAAGGTTTGCAGGCGGAATTTACGCCGAATAAACTCAATGTTGTAGCGCCAATCTACGGTTTGATCTTGCGCCCCTTGTGCCAACCAAACAGGAATACGGCAAGCTGGACGTTCTTCCATCTCCAACATCCATTTAGACATGGCTAAAATCCAATCCATGCCCATCATTCTAGGTTGCAGCGGGTCTTTTAAACGCACAAAGCGTAAAAATTCAGGATTATGATTATTGCGTCGGAAATGTCGCGGCACTTCACGCTTAATCCGACGGATAATGCCCAAACCAACAGAGTTATGCCACCATGCCGATTTTGCAGGACGAATCAAAGGCGATAACAACAACACACGCTCTACAAATGGATTTTCACGGCGCTGAGCAAATTCCAACAAGTGATGCATCCAAATTGCACCACCTGTACTTTGCCCAATGCCCAACCACGGTTTTGGCAATTGATCGGCATTTTTTACATATTGATAAACCGCATGTAATACTTGCTGATAATGATCAAAATTTTTGATGTTGGCAGGATAACCATCACTCAATCCATGTCCGGGCAAATCATAAGTCAAAACACTAAAGCCCTGCTCTAATAATTCTTTGACGATAGGTTGATAAATCCCGCTATGTTCCAAATAGCCATGCAGTAGAAATACCGTGCCCTGCACCTGATCAAATTTGGTTTTGCTTAAATCGGGTTGAAAAATTTGCACATGCAATTTAAACAACGGCATTTGCACATAGCCTTGCCAATGTTCACAGTCCAACAAATGAAAACCATAAAGCTGTCGATAGGCTTGTAACTCAACACTCGGTTCAAAACCACGATTCAAATTTAAAGGTTGTAGAATTTGTGGTGTGGTTTCCCGACTCGGCACTGGCAAATCTAATTGCTTCAACACGCTTGGGTTTAAAAATGGAATATCAGGCATTATGGCACCTCGCGACATGCGCTAGAACCAATCAAGACATCCCGAATGGTGGCAAGCATTTCATAATTGGCACGGCGGCTATGATCATAGTTTTGTTCACTTGGACGCCATGCAGTCAGTTGAGTCGGCATGGGAGCCTCGACTGGAATCGTTTCAATTCCATTCAAAGCAAATAAACGGCGGGTGCGTGGCATGTGATAACGGTCTGTAATCAAAATCACTGTCGGCGCCCCCCCTTTTTTTTGTAATAATAAAGAACTAAAACGTGAATTTTCACAAGTATTCATGCTGCGATCTTCTAATAATTTTGCTTCGACATCATATTTTTTTAACCAACGCTGCATATAAGGTGCTTCTACACCACTCAGTACAATCGGCAATTGATATTGTTTTACCACCGCTAGGGTCGTTTCTAAACGTAAACGTGTGTAGTCATTGACCACAATATCTTTGCCATTATCATCTAAAGTTAAGCCACCACCTAAAACCACAATCGCATAAGGTTTAGAGTTTGCAGGTATTTTTGGAATATTTTGTTGCTGAATTAAAGCAATATCTTTAAAGATTTCTTCATCTACAGGCTCACTTTCGGTTTCGGCAATTTTATGAGTGCTTAAAAACTCCAAGTATTGTTCCATGAGTACCTGATTTTCATGACTATCCAAATTGAGCAAGGCTTTTACATTTTCGGATGGGTCTTCTACAACTGCTTCAGAAGCTGCATTAGACACCAACAATGGGACTTGCGGCAACTCTTGCTCAGATGCTAATTTTTTTTGCGTTTGTTCTTCTAAAATAAGCGCTTGTAAGGCTTTATAACGAGCCTGAATTAAAGTTAAATTTTTCGAATTTTCAGATTGAATCTCTTGCTCCATCAGCTTCAAATAAGCTTGTCGGGCAATCCATAAATCTGAACCGGGTTCCAAGCTGTCTTGATCACTAAAAGCCGCCATTTGCTGACTTTTTGCTGCCACTTGATTCACTTCTACAGGTACCAAAGTGTTCAGCGTTTTGACCACCAAAGTAGAATAAAAAGGTGAATAGATAAAAATCATGAACGCTGCAAACAATACAAATAGCACGGCAGCAATTTGTACCAATCTGAGCATCCAATGATTCTGTTTCATCTTCACTTAACCTACCGGTTGATGTGCACGAATCAAACCTGTTTCATCAAATAACACAGGTTCAGGTTCTAGTGAAATACCAAAACGACTCAAAACATCTTGCTGCACAGCACGATAGGTGTGTTGCACATCTGCCAAAGTGGCATCGGCATAATTGACTAAAACCAACGCTTGTTTATGAAACATACCCACCACACCCAGTTGTTTTCCCTTCCAGCCAGCTTGATCAATCAACCAGCCTGCTGCAATTTTAACTTGCGCATTCGGCTGTGGGTAATGGGGTAAATTTGGAAATTGTGCTGCAATTTGGTCAAATTGCTGAGTCGAAATCACAGGATTTTTAAAGAAACTACCTACATTTGGATATTCTGCAGGATTAGGCAGCTTACTTTGGCGAATTTGAATGACTTGTTGCTGCAGATTTTCAGCAGTTTGCTCATCGCCTACAGCAGCTTTTAAGTCGCCATAATTTAATTTTAACGCAGCCTGTTTTAACAGTTTAAAAGTCACATGGGTAATGATGTAACGGTTGGGATGATCTTTAAAAATACTGTGTCGATAGGCAAACTGACAATCTGCAGCAACAATTGAGCTGAATTGTTGGCATTCACGATCATAGACCTGCACAGATTCAATAAACTCACCGACTTCAACGCCATAAGCACCAATATTTTGCACAGGTGAAGCGCCGACCAAACCTGGAATTAAAGCCAGATTTTGCAGACCATATAACTTTTGTTCCGTACTCCACAACACAAACTCATGCCAGACTTGTCCTGCCCCAACTTTTAGGGTGACACTTGCATCATCTTCAGCGCATTTTTCGATGCCCTGAATATCCATGTGCATGACCAAGGCATGAATATGTTCAGGCAATAACATATTGCTACCACCCGATAAAATCAGCACATTTAATTGTTCTTTCTGGGCAAATGCCAAAGCATCCTGTACATCTTGAATATTTTCAATTTTGACATAATGCGACGCAGTTGCATCTAAATTGAGCGTATTGAAAGGTTTGAGTTGCATGTTGTAGTGAATGTGCATGACTTAAACCTTCAATTCAAATTGTTGTTGTAAAACTTTCACCCATGCGCGACTACTCGACTCGCATTGATCGAGCACCCGCTCAAAACCATCGGCTTCGCCATAATATGGATCGGGTAATTCTTGCTGCGTATAATGCGGATCGTGTTCGCTCATTAAGGCTATTTCAGCGCGCAAACTGCCCAGTTCAGCTTCAGCACGGCGCATTAAAGATTGAATATTGCTTAAGTTTTCAAAATCCATCGCCAAAATCAAATCAAACTCGACAAAGTCTTGTATACGTAACTGACGCGCGCGCAATGTAGATAAGTCATAACCACGTTTGAACGCATGTTTTTGGCTGCGTAAATCTGGGGCTTTGCCTGGATGATAATTACTGGTTCCAGCAGAATCTACCAACACATTGAGTTGTTGTTCATCACAAAAATGTCGAAGTACAATTTCTGCCGTTGGAGAGCGGCAAATATTTCCCAAACAAACACATAACACCTTATATGGCGTTTTGGATGACATAAACAACCTCAAAGCTACTTTATTTTTAAGAGTCTTATGTTAAGTTATTTATGATATGAATCCTATATCGCGACCCTACAATAATGTTGAATTAAGTATAAAAATTAGGAATAAAGACGATGCAGCATTTTCAATTTCAAACAGTTGGCAACATTATTTCTGGATTGGGTTCAATTTCTGAACTAAAAACGGTTTTAACCGAAAAAAATTATAAGCGTTTGTTATTGGTCACCGATGCTGGCATTTTACAACAACAATTACATCAACCTATTTTAGAAATTTTAAAGCAACTGCAACTGGACTATGCCATTTACTCGAATGTGCAAGCCGACCCCGCAGAACAGATTGTGTTAGAAGCAGTTGATTTTGCCAAACAGCAAAATATTGATGTTGTATTAGGTTTTGGTGGGGGTAGTGCGATGGATGTCGCCAAAATTATTGCCGTGCTGAGTCATCCTGCACAAACTCAACAACTGTCAGACTTGTACGGTGTCGGCAATGCGAAAGCACCACGTTTACCGCTCATTCTAGTTTCCACTACAGCAGGCACAGGTTCAGAAGTCACACCTATTTCCATTGTCACCACAGGTGCAACCAGTAAAACAGGCATTGTTTCTCCTATTTTATATGCCGATGTTGCCATTTTAGATGCCAATTTTACCCGTCATCTACCTGCACAGATTACCGCAGCCACAGGTATAGATGCGATGGTACATGCCATTGAAGCCTATACTTCTAAAATCAAAAAAAATGCGTATTCAGATTTTCTGGCAAAACATGCGCTGCGTTTACTTGATCAAAACTTAAAATTAGTGCTTGAAGATGGCAGCAATATGCAAGCACGGCAAAACATGCTGTTTGGTTCAATGCTGGCAGGACAAGCCTTTGCCAATGCTCCTGTGGCTGCGGTACATGCGCTTGCCTATCCTTTAGGCGGACATTTCCATATTTCACATGGGCATAGCAATGCATTGGTACTAACCGAAGTTTTAAAATTTAATGCGCCTGCAGCCAAACAGTATTATGCAGAACTGATGTGTTGGTTAGACCCACGCAGTAAAGGCTGCACAGATGGATTATGTGATTTGTTTATTGATCATTTACAAAATCATTTAGATCAAAGTGGCTTGGTGTTAAAACTCAATGCCCTAGGCATAGCAGAAAACATGCTGCCACAACTGGCAGAAGATGCGATGCTGCAAAGCCGTTTATTGCAAAACAACCCGAGAGCAATGCAAATGCAGGATGCGTTACAGATTTACCAAGCCATTTATGCCTAACATTTACGCTTAACGTTCTGTATTTAACTTTCTACATTTATTTGGGATGATTTCCACCCATTAAAGCATGACACCACGTCGATAAAAATATAGGTAAACTTGTGAAACCTGACACCAAAACCCGTGAGCAATACGCTTTTTTCTTTCCCATCCAAACTCGCTGGGCAGACAACGATATGTATGGACATGTCAATAATGTCACTTATTACAGCTATTTTGACAGCGCAGCCAATGCCCTACTGATGCAAAAAGCAGGCTTTGAACCCAAACGATCACCCTGTATTGGTTTAGTGGTCAATTCCACCTGTCATTTTTTGCAGGAATTGTCCTATCCTGAAATGATTGAAGTAGGTGTTGCTATTCAAAAAATTGGAAACTCATCCTTAATTTATGATTTGGCAATTTTTAAAAACAATCAAAATCTTGCCGCTGCACAAGGACAAGTGGTGCATGTATTTGTAGATCGAATTACACGCCAAAACTGCCCGATTCCTGACTCCATCCGCGAAGCATTACAACCATATAAAAGCACAGATTCAGCTTGCGCTTAGCAAAAAATAAGGCTGGTTTGACCCAGCCTTAAAATTCTGCAAACAAAAGCTAACAACAGGTTATTTCAACTGAATGTTATGTAATTCGCCATCAAAGTTTTGCAAAATATCTTTCACAATCGGTTCTTGATGCAATAAATTTTCAGCCCGTTGATAAGCGCGTTGTTTGCGCTGTTGCTGCAAAATGTACGGTGTCGTGTCATCCACATTTTCATATTGCACTTTAAACAGAGTTTTACTCCACTGTTCTTTTAAAGCACTTTCTAAAGCATGTTGCAGTTGAGTCAATAACTGCTGATATTGCTCAGGAATATGAAAAACCGATTCAGCATTAATCTGCCCCGTCATTACGCCATGCTGCGCCAATTCTTGCACGGCAGGTGACAACTCGCTGTGTCTAAACCAATATTCCCACTTGTCTAAAGTCCACTCACCTTCTAAAACTTGCGGCTGTAAACGCAGAATATCCTGCGGCATTAATTGATCATCGGCATTAGATGCTATGGTTTGCTGCGGTTGTGCTGTCGCACTGGCAACATTCGGTTCGACTTCAGTCGCTGCTAAATCAAATAAAGCGGTTTCTGCATTACTTACATTTTGTGTAATTGACGGTGAAGCATTATTCGATTGTAGTGTAGATGAAACTAGCGATGTTTCGGCTGATGCAGCAAGATCACCTAACGGTGCAACGGCATCAAAACTTTCCAGTAAAAAATCATCATGACTTTGCACATCAGATGTAGTGCTTACCGATGAGGCATCTTCATCTAAACCAAACAATTGTGCATCTGCATTTGGATCAAACACGATAGATTCAGATTGCTTATCCTCAGCCTGTATTGCAGTTTCTTCATTCACTGCAGGTTCTGACATAGATTCTGGTGAAATCGCAGCTGTTGAGTGTAGCGCTTGCGGAGTCGGTTGTTGCGCTTGAATCGACTGTTGATCTTGATGTGTTAAAGCTTCAGGCTCATCCTCATCTAAAAAATCATCTGAAGAAGGTTCTGCAACACTGGTTTGTGTCGTGGTGTGATCTGAATAATCGTCATCCTCATAGTCAAATCCATCAAGATCAGGTGTTGCAACCGCATCTAATTCAGTTACATGCTGTTCCGCTTGTGCTGTATTTTGAGTTGCCACAGCTTGTGGAGTTTGCTCCATTTGAGCAACTGGCTGGGAAGCCGCTGTTTGTGCAGTATTTTGTGGCGCAGCAACCAACACTTCATTGGCTTGCAAAGGTCGAAATGCCAGTAAACGCAGTACACACATTTCAAAGCCTTGTTCTTGGGTTACGGCAATTTGTAAATCGGCGCGTCCTTTACAAGCAATTTGATAATACAACTGTAAATCTTGTGCAGAGATCAGACCCGCAAGCTGCTGAATTTTTTGATTAATTTCAGCACTGTATTTTAGGTTTAAATCTGGCAGATATTGCATGATTGCCAATTCATGCAGTGTCGAAATTAACTGATCCAACACCAAAGACACATCTAAAGCTTGCTGTCTAAATTGTAATAACAACTGACTCACACGCTGCTGTTGATTTTGATGAATCGCTAAAATCAAATCATAGATAATGGTGCGATCAATCAAGCCCAGCATGTCTTTGACATCTTGATGATGAATTTCACCCTGACCATAAGCAATGGCTTGGTCTGTCAAAGACATCGCATCACGCAAAGAACCTTGCGCAGATTCAGCAATCTGCCAAATTGCATCTTGCTCTGCAACAATCTGTTCTTTGGCTAAAATATCCGTTAAATGACTGGTAATTTCATCGACCTGCAATGGACGCAAAGTAAATTGCAAACAGCGCGAAATCACAGTAATAGGGAGTTTTTGTGGGTCTGTGGTCGCAAACAGAAACTTCACATGCTCAGGCGGTTCTTCCAAAGTTTTTAGCAAAGCATTGAACGAATGCGTAGACAGCATGTGCACTTCGTCAATCAGATAAACCTTAAAACGCCCCTGAGTCGGTGCATAAGGTACGTTATCAAGCAACTCACGTGTGTCTTCAACCTTAGTACGTGACGCCGCATCAATTTCGATTAAATCAATAAAACGACCTTCATTGACCGCAGTACAGGTCGGACACACTTCACATGGGGTAGATGTCACGCCTGTTTCACAGTTCAGGCATTTGGCCAAAATACGCGCAATGGTAGTTTTACCTACACCACGTGTTCCCGTAAAAAGATAAGCATGGTGCAAACGCCCACGTTCCAAAGCACTGGTCAATGCCCGTGATACATGGTTTTGTCCCACCAATTCATTAAAATTACGAGGACGATATTTACGCGCAAGTACCTGATACATGAATGCTCCTTTTTACAGGTCTAAGCATACTGTTTTTTTGGCAAAGAGTGAACGTACAATCACGCCTAAAACCAGCCTTTACGCCCTTGCAATTGCCGATCTGCACAGCGAATGGCTTCCTGACTCAGTCCCCAAAGTCGATAATCACCAATTAAAGAACCTGCAGCAAAATTATGGGTATAGGCAAAACTGAGTTGACGGTCAGGATCACACCACGCGCCTGAACCATTAAAACCCATGTGTCCAAAACCGTGAGAGCGCTTACCCAAACTTAATACACGGTGATAGCCTAATCGCCAATGCATCGGGATAGGCATAACTCGATCACGCTGCACATATTGCACTTGGCTTAATTGCTGAAAAACTTCAGGCTGAAGCAATTGCTGACCCTGCCATGATCCACCCTGCGCCAACATGGCATAAATACGTGCCAAACTTTGGGCAGTAAATACACCATTGGCAGCAGGAATCACGGCTTGTAAGCCTGTATCACTAAAAAAACTAAAATTTTTCATGCCTTTGGGAATCATGCCATCCTGAAAATCTTGCGGATTTTGCCCACTCCATGCAATGACTTTATCGAATATTGATACAGGACGTTTGCTCGATTTAGCTTGGTTTTTAACTTTAGCTGTCTGTTTATTTGTAGATGATGCATCTGTTTGCGCTGATGTCACAGCAGTTTTAAATGGTCGTGCGACACGCGAAAGCTCAGATGCAGGCACACCAAAATACGCCCCATCCAAAGCCAAAGGTTCAACCAAGTATTGCTGCATCAATTCAGCCAATGTTCGACCTGTAGCTTTTTCTAAAATCCCACCGACCAGCCAACCAAAAGTTAAAGGTTGATATGCCGCCTCACTTGCCACATCAAAACGAGGCTTGGCTTGAGCCAGCACATTCAGCATGTGCGACCAATCTGCCATTTCAGTCGCATCGGCAATGATATTACGGATGTCATATAAACCACTTTGATGACTCAGCACATGCCTTAAGGTCATCAATGCTTTGCCATTTTGGGCGAATTCAGGCCAGTATATATAAATGGGAGTATCGTAATCGACCAGTCCTTGACTGACCAAAATATGTGCCAGTGTCGCTAATACACCTTTGCCTGTGGAATAACATACCGATAAGGTATCGGCTTGCCAGTCTTCATCTGGCGACTTTTTACCTGTGTAAATATCGACGACTTTCTGACCTTGAAAGTACACCGCTAAAGCAGCTCCGCCCTGTTGGCTACGTGCATTTTGCAAACGGCTAAATTGCATCGCTAAATCATGAAACTCAGGCGCAACCCATCCACGATAATTTTCATTTTCAGCAAAAATATAATCCTTTAAATGTTGCATCGTCCTGTTTATCTCGTTTTTCTTGTTAATAAAAGTTTAGCGCAAATAAAAAGCCCAAATTTAAATAATCTGGGCTTTCGATCACTGAATTAAAGCGCGGTGACAACACCTGTCACATGCGGTTTTTGGTTTTTACTGTTACGAATTAAAAAATCTGTATTTTTAGCGTCCGTTGCAGTTAAAAACTCAACTTTAGATGGCAAATACATAGGTAACTTAAACCACACATCGACTTCATAAGCATCTGGCAAAGTTAAACTAGATAAGGCTTTGGCTTTGCTCCACATGCCGTGCGCAATCGCTTGTTTAAAGCCAAATGCTTTTGCAGTAATCGCGTGGATATGAATTAAGTTAAAATCGCCAGACGTTAAAGCATAACGGCGACCTGTATTTTCAGAAATATCCCATTCAGCTTGAACGGCATAGTTTAGCGCTTTGCTTTCTGCAGGCTTTGCAGCAGCTTTAGTGGTGGTTTTTTGACGTGCTAAATACGTGGTCAAACCTTCCATCACCACCTCATTGCCTACTTTAACGGTGGTAATAAAATCAAACTGTACGCCTTTATCATGTGGTTGCAATTCACCAAATTTACACGACAAGGTCAGTTGTTCATTCAATCCAACTTTACGGCTTTGTTTGACTTGGTTGCGAATATGCACCAAGCCCAAAATTGCAAATGGAAATGCTTCTTGGGTCATCATGTGCATTTGCAGACTTTGTGACAATACAGCCAAATAAATTGCAGGAATATAGCCGTTATTTTTAAAACCTGTCACTGCATTATAGGCTTTTAAGTGCTTTTGATCGACCTTGAATGAATCCACCACATATTCAACTTGCGGCAGAACTTTTTCACCTTTTGGCTTTTTAAAAATTAAGCCCTGAATCACTTTTGGATAGGCTAAATAGGGTTTTGGAAGTTGACTAAAATGGCGAGTATTCATACTGAACCTTTGAGAAGTTTTTCTAATTTATTTAATGGAGTGCTCTCTCCCTCAGGGAGAGAGCTAGAGAGAGGGTTAATAATATACCCTTTCCCCCTCCTAAATCCTCTCTAATAGGTAGAGGATTTAGTGTTAAGCCCCTAACAAGCTTTGACCACAAACACGTACCACGTTGCCGTTAATACCTGTCGATGCTGATGAAGCAAAGTAAGCAATGGTTTCCGCAACATCTACAGGTAAACCACCTTGGCTCATAGAGTTCATACGACGACCAGCTTCACGAATAGCAAAAGGAATTGCCGCGGTCATTTGCGTTTCAATAAAGCCAGGTGCAACGGCATTAATCGTGATCCCGTTGTTTAACACAGGGGCGGTAAATTTCACTACGCCAATCACACCTGCTTTGGATGCTGCATAGTTGGTTTGACCTAAGTTGCCTGCAATACCTGAAATAGAAGATACACAAATAATACGCCCATTAGCATTTAAACCATCATTTGCCAATAAGTAATCGTTGACACGCTCAATTGCAGACAAGTTGATGTTAATGACTAAATCCCAAAGCTCTGGTTTCATATTTGCCAAAGTTTTGTCACGTGTAATCCCTGCGTTATGCACAATAATGTCTAAACCGCCTTGTGCAGCGGCAGCTGTTTTAATTTGCTCGCCTGCATCTGCAGCAGTAATGTCAATTGCTAAGGTTGAACCACCAATTTCAGCAGCAACACGGTCTAAATCAGCTTGTTGTTGCGGTACGTCTAGGCAAATAACGTGCGCACCATCACGTGCCAATACATGCGCAATTGCTTCACCAATACCACGGCTTGCACCTGTCACTACAGCAGTTTTACCTGCCAATGGTTTTGCCCAATCTACCTCTACAGTTGCAGCATTCGAGACACGGATCACCTGACCTGACACATAAGCTGAACGTGGTGAAATGGCAAAACGTAACGTAGATTCTAAGTTTGCTGCAGCACCTTGATCGACATAAATTAAGTTAGCCGCAATGCCTTTTTTAAATTCTTTGCCTACCGATTTTACAAAACCTTCCAAAGCGCGTTGTGCAATGGCTTTTTTTACACTGCCTGCAGTTTCTGGTGTAGTACCAATCACCACCACGCGACCAGAAGCCTGAATTTGACGTGCGATTGGGTTAAAGAAATCATAAAGCGCTTTTAATTGTTCTGAGTTTTCAATACCTGAAGCATCAAACACCACCACTTTAAATTTAGATTCTTTATCGCCCGAATTGAACGCACCTAAATTTAAGCCCACTTTTGCCGCAGCTTGTTGCAATTCTGCATTGTTACCTGCATAACTGTTGGCATGTACATTGGCTAAAACTTGTGCAATTGATGCAGACAAATCACTTGCAGGGGCTGCACCTAAAAGTACTGCACCTTTTACCACTGGTGTTGCAGACTCGAAACGATCTAAAAAAGTTGGGGATGGTAAACCCAAATTTTTAATGACAAATTTACCAATAGGAGATTTTGCAAATGTTTGGTATTGATCAGTCATGATTATTATCTCTCATAAATTCATTTTTTGATGGATTACACGATATCTTTTAACATCAATATGATGCCAAATGCCCACATTTCAATAGCGTTACCCGTTTGTGCTAAATCATACTTGAGTTAATTATGAGATGTCTTGACCTGAATGCATTCTGCAATGTCATTGTAGTCAATTCAGCTGTCATACTATTGTGCTAATGTACGCATCAAGTAGACCCTTAACATGCTTGGAAAAGCCTTATGAGCAAAACAACTCAAGAAAATCCAGCAGTGGAAAATTCTGCAACGGATTCTGTGTCAAATACATCAACTGCTAAACGTACAAGCAAAAGTAGCAACACTGCAACCCGTTCCAACACGAGTACGACAAAAACTACACGTACCCGCACGACTAGCCGTGCTAAAACAACTGCTTCAACGCAAACAAAAGCACCATCTAATACCAATACCTCTGTTCAACAGGATAAAATTATGAGCCAAAACACTGTTCGCCGCGTTGCTATTATCGGTGGTAACCGTATTCCATTCGCACGTTCTAATGGCGCTTACTTTACTGCATCTAATACAGATATGTTTACAGCAGCATTAAATGGTCTTGTTGAACGCTTCAACTTACAAGGTCAGCGTTTGGGTGAAGTAGTGGCAGGTGCAGTGCTCAAACACAGCCGTGACTTTAACATGACCCGTGAGTGCGTACTTAATACTGCGCTTGCTCCTGAAACACCTGCTTACGATATACAACAAGCATGTGGTACTGGCTTGCAGGCTGCTTTTTTAGTTGCGAATAAAATTGCACTTGGTCAAATCGAGGTTGGTGTTGCAGGCGGTGTAGATACGACTTCTGACGCACCAATCGCTTTTGGTGATGGTTTGCGTAAAGCATTGCTCGAATTGAATATTGCAAAGACAGGTAAAGACCGCTTAAAAGCATTAACCAAAATCAATATTAAAGATTTAATGGATGCGCCACGTAACGGTGAACCACGCACAGGTTTATCAATGGGCGACCACCAAGCCATTACTACGTTGGAATGGGGCATCTCTCGTGAAGCGCAGGATGAGTTAGCAGCTTCATCTCACCAAAAAATGGCAGCTGCCTATGACGAAGGTTTCTTTGATGATCTCATCACGCCATTCTTAGGTTTAGAACGTGACAATAACTTACGTGCAGATTCTACTGTAGAAAAACTAGCGAAGTTAAAACCTGCTTTTGGTAAAGGCGACGCGCGCACTATGACGGCGGGTAACTCGACTCCACTAACCGATGGTGCATCTTGCGTATTACTTGCCTCTGAAGAATGGGCAAAAGCCAATGGTCACGAAGTCTTGGCATATTTGACTTTCCAAGAAACTGCAGCAGTTGATTTTGTAGGCAAAAAAGAAGGTTTGTTGATGGCACCTGCATACGCTGTCCCACGTATGCTTGAACGTGCTGGTTTAACATTACAAGACTTCGACTATTACGAAATTCACGAAGCATTTGCTTCACAAGTCTTGTCGACCTTAAAAGCATGGGAAGATCCGAACTTCTGTAAAGAGCGTTTAGGTTTAGATGCACCTTTAGGATCAATTGATCGTAGCAAGCTGAACGTCAAAGGTTCATCTTTGGCAGCAGGTCACCCATTTGCAGCAACAGGCGGACGTATTATTGCCACTGCGGCGAAACTTCTGAATCAAAAAGGTTCAGGTCGCGTATTGGTGTCAATCTGTGCAGCAGGCGGTCAAGGTGTAACAGCCATTATTGAAAAATAATTCTGCCTAGTTCTAATTTAGATAGAGATAAAAGCCACTTGATTCATTCAGGTGGCTTTTTTATAACCCTAAATTTATAGCAGCCAACTTTTAATTAGCTACTAGCGCTTTATCTGACTGAATGTTGCGGGGCATAACCCAGTTTCGCTTCAATATGGTCATAACAATATTGAAAAATAAAGGTATAGAGCAAAATGCTGAGCGTCATCAGCAAATCAATCAAAATTGCCTGCAGCAGGGATATTTCTAAGGCATACGCCACCATGGGAATAGTGGCGAGCATTAAGCCACCTTCAAAACCGATTGCATGTAAAACGCGGATTTTAAAAGTTCTGCGTAATTGGTGTTGCGCTTCAAACTTTTCAAAATAATGATTAAACAGCATATTCCACAGCACCGAAGTCACCGCCATCGCAATGCCTAGACCACCTGTCACTTGCATTGGCATTTCAAACACATAACTTAATGCCAAAGCAATGATGACCAATAAAATCACTTCATAACTCAGGGCATGTACCCATCTTCTTTTGGAAATCAACATCTGCTTACTCAAATACTTATCCTTCCCCGCTTATTTTATTTTCATTTAATTGACCAATCGAGTTAGAATCCATCAATAATATTGAAAGATAAAAGCCAACCTCTGTCATGAATATCAATCAAGATCAGCTGATTATTTTTATCACCGTCATGGAAACGGGTTCTTTTTCTGCAGCTGCACGCCAATTGGGCAAGGTGCCTTCGGCAATTAGTATGTCAATTGCCAATTTAGAAATTGATTTAGACTTAAAACTGTTTGAACGGGTTGGGCGTGAACCTCTGCCTACCCCACAAGCACAGAGTCTTTACGAAAAAAGTAAACAACTGCTCATAGAAATGAAGCAGTGGAAACAGCATGCTTTTGCACTCAGTTCTGGGCTGGAAGCACACTTAAATATTGTGGTGGTATCTGAATTACTACACACTCGCTGGACAGATTATATTGTGCTGCTAGAACAGCAATTTCCTGAATTGCAGATCAATATTTTCTCTGCGCCACAAGAAGATGCACTGCATTTACTCATGACTCAAGCAGCGGACTTGGCCTTTATGTTTGAACGCGAACAATTACAAAGCAGTGAACAATTTGTGGAATTAAAACGTGAAATTTTAGTGCCTGTCGCTGCCCGACATTCACCGCTGGCTGAATCTGATCAAGTCAGTTTTGAACAGATTTTACAAAATCGGCAAATTGTAGTGGCGAGCCGTGATCGGCAGATTAAACCCGAGTTGCTATTTTCTAAGCACTATTGGCGTACCGATAATCATCATTCTGCCTGCAGTATGATTAAGCAGGGTTTAGGCTGGGGTGTCTTGCCCTTGGAAATGCTGAATGAACATCCTGAACTACAACACGAATTAAAAATTTTACAGCTGCTAGATTTCACCCCAAAATTTGAATATTTTGTCGATTTGGTCTGGAGCCGAGAACATCAATTGGGCGCTGCTGCTCATTTTTTGATTAATCACGTCCGAAATCTGAGAAAAACTGGTAAATAATCCACAAACCCTCTTACTTGGTACTTGGGTTAAAAGCTGTTTGTGATATAACTGAATGTATAAGCAATAACCTAAGAACTAGATCTCGAATGACACAGACAGCCTTAAATCAACTAAAAAACTTAACCACCATTGTTGCAGATAGTAGTGACTTGGCTGCGATTGAAAAGTTTCGTCCTTTGGATGCGACCACCAACCCATCACTTATTACGGCGGCTGCAAATCAACCTGAAAATAAAGCGTTGATTGAAGCTGCATTTGAGCAAGCCAAAGCTGAAGGTTATACAAATGATCTATTGGTTGAGCGCAGCATTGATATTTTAACGGTCAAATTTGGTGTAGAAATTTTAAAGCTGATTGAAGGTCGTGTTTCGACTGAGGTGGATGCTTCTTTGTCTTATGACACTGATGCGACCATTGCCAAAGCCAAAGAACTTTTAGCACTGTACCAAGCTTATGGTGTTCATTCAGACCGCATTTTGATTAAGATTGCATCGACATGGGAAGGCATTCAAGCGGCGAAAGTGTTGGAAGCCGAAGGCATTCACACCAATTTAACCTTATTGTTTGGTTTACATCAGGCACATGCTTGTGCAGATGCCAAAGTGACGTTGATTTCACCATTTGTGGGTCGTATTTTAGATTGGTATAAAAAAGCTGAAAATGTCATGTACTACCCTATTGAAAAAGATCCGGGTGTACTTTCGGTGAAGAAAATTTATCAATTCTATAAACAGCATCAAGTACAAACTGAAATTATGGGCGCGAGTTTCCGTAGTATAGATCAGGTTTTGGCTTTAGCTGGTTGTGATTTATTGACCGTTGCACCAAATTTATTGGCAGAACTTGAAGCTGATGAACGAGAAGTCGCTGCAGCGTTATCGACCAATGGCATTCAAGTTCAAGCTGAACCACTGGCAGCAATTGAAAAGGAACAATTCAAAGCGCAACTTGAGGCAGATTTGATGGCGTTCCAATTGTTACAAGGCGGCATTGATGGCTTTATTAAAGCGCGTGAGCAACTTGCCACCCTATTACGCCAGTCTTTCGGCTTAGATGCAGAGATTAAAGCTTAAGCTTTAACCTATCCCAGTAAAATTCCAAAATTTTTACTAAGCCACAAAACCGATGTTGTTATACTGCAACATCGGTTTTTATTTAGGTGAGTTTGCGTGTTTGGTATTAGTGACCTCAGCACTTTTATAATTGGCACAACCTTAATTGTGCTCTTGCCTGGCCCAAACTCACTCTATGTCATGTCAGTGGCTTCACGCTTTGGGATACGCACAGGCTATGCAGCTGCTTTCGGTGTATTTACGGGTGATCTGATTTTAATTGTGTGCACCATTTTAGGGGCAGCCTCATTATTGCATGCTTTTCCATGGCTATTCACCTTATTAAAAGTAGTTGGTGCGCTCTACTTAGGCTATTTAGGTATTAAACTACTGATTGCAGCCTATAAAACATGGTTTCCACAAACCAGAACTTCGCACGCCAATCTTTCTACAACAGCAACGAGCAATACAACTGAACGGGTTCATCCCTACCGAACTGCTTTAATGATTAGCGTTATTAACCCAAAAGCAATTTTGTTTTATTTGTCTTTTTTTGTGCAATTCGTCAATCCTGATTACACCTACCCGATGCTGAGCTTTGCTGTTTTAGCCATCGTCCTACAAATCATTAGCATGGGTTATTTATCTATCTTGATTTTTTCAGGAGTCAAATTAGCCAGTTATTTCAATCAACGCTATAAAATTGCAGCCATTTGCGTTGCAAGCATTGGTATTTTGTTCTGCGGTTTTGGCTTTAGACTGGCAAGCTCAACGCTATAAAAAAAGTATAAAAAACACTTTTGACTATTTGTTCAAATGTGTATGATCTGTTCATAAATTATAGAAAATATGTCTAAGAAAGCATGCAAAAACTTTTAAATGACTTCTCTGTGCCTGCAGTATTTGCAGGTTTTATTACCTTCTTGGTCGGTATTAGTGTTTCCGCGGTTTTAGTCATTCAGGCAGCACAAATTTTAGGCGCAAGTGCTGAGCAAATCAGCTCTTGGTTTTGGGCGTTGAGTTTAGGTATTGGTCTAAGCGGGCTGATTTTATCTTGGAAATTTAAATATCCTGTGGCGACCTCATGGTCTACCGCAGGCTTGGCACTGATTATCGCCACGGGCAGCGGTTATAGCTTACACGAAGCAATTGGCGCATTTTTGTTTTGTGGCGTACTCACAGCAGTGCTTGGCTTTTTGGGTATTTTTGAAAAGGTACTGACTTATATTCCACAAAGCTTAACCAGCGCCATGTTGGCAGGTGTGCTGCTTAAATTTGGGATTGCCTTATTTACCAGTCTGCAAGAAGCATGGGCATTTATTTTGTCTTTATTGGCAGCCTATGTATTGGCAAAACGATTTAGCCCGCGTTATAGCATTGTTTTAACTGTATTGATTGGGGTCGCACTATGCCCAATCTTCTTGCAATTTCAAATGCCGAGTGTGCAATGGAGTATTGCACAACCAGTTTGGATGCAACCTGAATTAAGTTGGTCTGCTATTTTAGGTTTAGCCCTGCCTTTGTTTGTCATTAATATGGCATCGCAATATTTACCCGGTCTTGCCATGATCAAAAGCTATGGTTTTAACCCAAATGTACGTCACTTAATTGGTTGGACAGGCACAGCACAAGCTATTTTTGCACCATTTGGATGTTTTAGTGTCAATATCGCATCCATCAGTGCTGCGATTAGCTTAGATGATCAATCGCATCCCGATGCCAGTAAGCGCTATATTGCGGGAATTAGCTGCGGTTTGTTTTATATCTTGATGGGGATCTTTGCTGCAACGCTCACCAGTTTGTTAATGTCATTCCCAGCTGTTTTTATTACTGCTTTGGCAGGAATTGCACTGCTTGGCACTATTGGACACAACATCGCCCTCGCCTTTCAGCACGTTGCAGAGCGTGAAGCCGCTTTATTGACCTTTTTATTTAGTGCTTCTGGGGTGCAGTTTTTTGGTATTGGTTCTGCATTTTGGGGACTGATTTTTGGTTGTGTGGTTTTGGCAGTTTTAAAGTTTAAACAAAGCAAAAGCTAAATAACTTAAGCAGTTAAAAAACACTTTTTCTGAAGCATCGTATTGATTTATTGTATGCGCGATACATTAGGGTCTGCTGTGCTTCGGATAAATTCTACTGTTTTAGCAAAAGTTTGCTGGCTTTCTTTTTGGTGCATAAAAAATTGATATTCGTGAATTAACCATGCTTTTGTATCTGGATAAAATGCTGTCGTCACAGGAATCTGCTGTTGCTGTAAAGCATGCAGCATCGGCATAGATTGAGTTTCTGTTAAAAAGTCTTTGTTACCACCACTGATAAATACCGCAGGATAGTTTGCCGTTAAATGTTGAATAGGCGAAATATTCTTCAGAAATTCACTGTCCTGTTTCCGATCTCCCGTGTAAGCCTGCACCAAATTATAAACACCCCACTCTACGATATTCATTTCATCTGGCGCAGTTTCAACAAACGCTTTTAGATCATAAATCCCGCAGTGCAAAATCAGCCCTTTAAGTTGTTTGTGCTGAATAGTCGGTTGTAAATTAGACTGCTGTGCAAATGCAGGATTACTCAATAATTCGGCATAATGGCTAGCTAAATTCGCCCCTGCAGAATCACCTGCCAAATATAATTGTTGTGGATTAAGCTGATACTTTTCTGCATGTTGCGTGATGTAATTTAAAGCCTGATCAATTTGTTGCAACTGAGTAGGATAAGTTGCATGCGGGGCGAATTGATATTGTACTGCAATTACATTAAAGCCCTGCGCGGCTAATAATTTAAAATAGCCACGTGCATGTGCTTTTGAGCCCGCAATCCAGCCACCACCATGAATCCAGACAATTGTCGGGCGTGCGGCTAAATCTTGCAATTGACTGTTTTGATACAAGTCAAAACTCAAATTAGGCTGCGTTGCATACACAATATCATGTTGCACTTGTATATTTTTGGGTGCATAGCGATCCATGATTTTCTGCTGCAAGCCTGTGGTGAGATTAAATGCACTAGCAATGATTCGACTGTTCTGCTGCGTGGTTTGACAAGCACTTAACAACATAAAACACAGCAACATCCAAATTATTTTCAAACCACATTTCCCTCAAGATTCATACGCCCAATTCAAACCCAAGTAATTTAAAATTAAATTATGAAGGTCTATTTATTTTTGCAAATTTAGCATCTTATTTTATCGTATAGCTTTGCCGTTGAGTTGAGTAAATTCATCATCTTCAGCTTATCTTTTCTTTCAGCAAATTTGGCGGGTAATTAAATGAATTATCAATCTTTTTTCAGATTTTAAATTGAACCTATATAGACTATATGCTATCAATAAAGTGTAAGGCGAATAATCATAATTTCTGGAGTTACCCGCATGTCGTACCAAAATATTTTAGTCCCTGTAGATGGTTCACAAATTTCTTTTTCAGCGGTCAAACATGCAGCTGAAATTGCCAAAGTATTTAACAGTAAACTCACCTTAATTAGCCTTGTTGCGGAAGACCCATTTACTGATTCTGACTTTTACTATAATTATTCATCTGCCATTATGAAAGAATACTTTGTGCAAGCGACAGCCAATGCACAAAAGGCATTAAAAGAAGCAGATGAAATTGCGAAAGCAGTGGGTGTAAATGCAGAAACTCGCGTGGTTGAGGGTTTGGTATCTGCTGAAGGTGTAATCAAAACTGCGAAAGACTTAAATGCCGATGTGATTGTGATGGGTTCACATGGTCGTAAAGGTTTCCAAAAATTATTATTGGGTAGCTTTGCCACAGACGTATTACGTCATACAGAATTACCTGTGCTTGTAGTTAAAGCTTAATCACTATTTTAAGCCATATTTTCATCATAAATTTTTAATAAGGATTTGCCATGACAACTTATAAACACTTACTTGTTCCAGTAGATGAGTCACCTATGTCTTATGCTGCAGCCGAACAAGCACTTTCATTGGCAAAAGATCTAAATTGCCCTGTTACTATTATGAGTGTAATTGCAGTTGATCCTTTTGTAGGCGTGGACTTCTACAAAGTTGCACCAGCAATTACCGATTATTTCATGCAGGCTGAACAAAATGCACAAAATCGTTTGGCTGAAATTCAGCAATCCTTTAGCCGTGAAGGTATTTCGGTAGATACCAAAATTATCCGCGGTGTTGCAGCCTCTGAAGGGATTGTACAAATTGCCAATGAAATTGGTGCTGACCTGATTATTATGGGTTCGCATGGCCGTACTGGAGTGAAAAAGATGATGCTCGGTAGCGTTGCCCAAAACGTACTGACTCAGTCTCCTGTTCCTGTTTTGATTGTTAAGGTTTAATTCATTACCAACTGTGCTCTGCCACAGTAAAAGATAAAATAAAAAAATCCCGTTCGCCAATGAACGGGATTTTTCTGGATAAAACTTTTAAAAGCTTTTCTAAATTACATATTATGCAATCCAGTTTAGCTAGGTTGAATATTCATTTCAGACCAAAACTTAATTAACCCGATGCGGTAAACGGAACATTTCATGCGTATCGGTATAAAAACTGCGACCATCTAAATTCAGTTCAATTTCCTGACCACATTCCAACAACACATGTTTTCCGACTTCGACCCATTTAAAACCATCACGGGTATTTTGCTTTTTCTTTGATGCCACCAAAGACACCATAATTTCGCGACCATTCACTGCTTTCGCAAGCATTGTTTGCATTTTTTTCAATATTTACACCAATTCATTTATAACTTACAAATCAAGCTCAAATTAAAATTTTGAGCATAGTTTTTAATACAACAACATTCATCACACTTAATTTGCAGTGCATAGAAAATAAATGCAGCACAGCATGATGATGAATAACTACGAGAGAATAGAGATATTTTTATTGTACAAGTTATATTATAACATAGATTTAAAGTCTTTGCAGCATGGACTACAAAGTTGTAAAGATAAACTTAATAAAACAAAAATTTCTTAATCAAACCTTAATCATTTTCGTGAGATAATCTACCCCAGACACAATGGATGGTGTTTGATCGCACAAGCCCACTTCGGTGGGTTTCTTATTAGGCTAACTAAATAACGATAACAAACTTTATCTTTCTGACGTTTATCTTCTGATTTTTTATCTACAAATTTCAAAAATAAAAAAGAGTATGGATTTTTTTAACCCATACTCTTTGTGTGCGACTACGCTACTCCATTAGCGCATAGTCACAAATTCTTCTGCAGCAGTTGGATGAATTGCGACAGTATTGTCAAAATCTTGCTTGGTCGCGCCCATTTTGACCGCGACTGCAAAACCTTGCAAAATTTCATCCATGCCATAGCCAATACCATGCACGCCCACGACTTTCTGTTCATCACCAACGCAGACCAATTTCATTTTAGACACTTGACGATGCTGAGTTACAGCCGTGTACATTGAGGTAAAAGAAGATTGATAGACTTTGACCTGATCTTGCCCAAACTGTTCAATGGCTTGCGCTTCACTTAAACCCACCGTACCAATAGGCGGATGACTAAAGACCACCGTGGCAACATTTTGATAATCTAAATATTCATTTGGTTTGTGATTGAATAAACGTTCAGACAATTTACGTCCTGCGGCAACAGCAACGGGTGTCAGCTCAATTTTTCCAATAATATCGCCCACCGCATAAATACCTGCTTGGCTGGTATTTTGGAATTGATCTACTGCGATATATCCTTTTTCATCAATCTGCACATTTGCAGCAGCCAAGTTCAATGCTTGTGTATTTGGTTTACGTCCAACTGCCCAAATCAGACAATCGACCTCATGCTGTGAACCATCTTCAAGATGTAATAACAAAGACTGATCCGCTTGGCGAGTGACTTTCTTTGGAATGGCTTGCGTATGCACTTGGATATGTTCATCACGCATACATTCAAGTAATGTTTCACCTAAAAATTGATCTAAACTACGCAGCGGCAATTGTTTACGAATAAACAATCCAACTTCTGAACCCAACCCATTTAAAACACCTGCTAACTCTACGGCAATATAACCCGAACCGACAATTGCCGTGCGTTTTGGTAATTGTTGCAATTCAAAGAAACCGTTTGAATCAATTCCTAGCTCTGCCCCTTCAATATCTGGACGTGTTGGCTCAGTTCCTGTGGCTATTAAAATGTGATCTGCAGTGTATTGCTGCTGATTTACTTCAACTGTTTTTTCATTTACAAAACGAGCAAAGCCCTGAATCACATCAACATTGTTTTTAGCTAAACCTGATTGATACGATGCATGGATACGCTGAATATAAGCTTGACGATTTTGAATTAACGTATTCCAATCATGCGATTTTAATTCAGTATTAAAACCATAATCTGGGCCGTATTTTTGAATAGCATCGGCGATTTGCGCAGAATACCACATCACTTTTTTAGGCACACACCCCACATTGACACAAGTCCCGCCCAAATCTGCAACTTCAATTAATGCACATTTTTTACCATATTGCGCCGCGCGATAGGCCGAAGCAATACCACCACTTCCTGCCCCAATTACCAAATAGTCATAATGTTTAGCCATTTCATGCCTCAATTTTTCGTGATTTTTTAGATACTCATCTGCAGAAATTCAGCGCAGAAAAACATTCATTTTCATCAAAACTAACACATAAAACTGCATTTCCCAAGTCAGCCATATTGTCTAAATACACAAAATCGACACACTGTCATTCAATTGATTTCACTGCCAATAAAACTGACTATTCACTTAAATTTTACGCTTTTAAGGCTATAATATAAATTTGATTTTTTATCATTGGGGTCAATGTGAAGCAGTGGGTTTACGTTCTGATATGTAGCTTTATCACTTTCGGCTGTTCCCCATCCCAACCGTCAGATCAAGCCCCAAGCATGTTTGATGAACTCGATCTCATCAATACCAAAATGAATGAAATTTTGCTTCGCGATTTAGATAACTATTCTGCAGATGAGCGCAAACATATTATTTGTGAAGAATATACGCAGATTTACAAACATGAATATATGCCAATTGTACTTAAAAATTCTAAACCTGAAGATCGGCAATATAACGAGAAAAAATTACTTGCTGAATTAAATGAAACTTACACCAACTATAAAAATGAATATCAAATTCGCTGTGACTAAGCTAGATTATTTTAATGTATTCCAGCCACAAAAAAGCCATTTCAACGAATTGATGAAATGGCTTTTAGTTTTTTAACTTAAACCTCTAACATACTATTTAGGGTTTCAACCACGTTTTTAGATTTCACCACAGACTGCAAATTTAGCAACGCTGCTTGCACTTGGTTACGTTGTGGCTCTGCCAAAGTGTACCAACGCGACAACACCTGCAATAAACGCGAACCTACAATTGGGTTTTTCTCATCTAAATACTTGGCTAAGTCAATAAAATGCTGAACACCAAAACTCCATGTATTCACAGGGTTGCTATTTAAACCACCACTGACTGAACGAATACGGTTAGGTGTACCCAAATCATAATCAGGATGTGCAGTTAAAGCCTGAATGGTTTCAGCTGTCGCTTTTGGATGTGAAACTTGAACCATAAACCATTGATCAAGTGCTAAAGCTTCATCTTTAAAACGTGTATAAAAATCTTCCAAAGCAGCTTTGGCTTGCGGTGCATCATTCCACACCAAGACACGCAATGCCCCTAAACGCTCAGACATATTTCGAGTTGTTTGGTATTGCTGCTTTGCCAGCTCAAACGCTTCGGCATCGCCCTGACGTGCCATTAACGCCAACATGATATTCTTTAAAGCACGTACACCCATTGCCTGAGAGAAATCTTGCTGCATGTCTGGATCAAGGCTTAAATAGGTTTCTTTGCAGAATGCACCAAGTTCGCGCGCCAATGTATCTAACAGCGCATTGCGTTGTTGCTGAATTTTTTCAGGTTGATAATTTTGATCAATACGGCTGCCCAAATAGCCTTCAGAAGGTACATCAAAAATACGTGATGCCAACAAAGGATCTTTTTCAATTAAAGCAGGTACTGTATTTTTCATGGCTTGCAAATAAGTATCTGCTGCATGTTCTTCCAATAAAATACGTTCCAATAGAGTCTGAGTCGCCTGCCACTGGTTAAAGCCATTGGTTTCGTGCTGCATTAAAAATGCCAATTCATCATTAGAATAGTTAAATTCTAAATTCACAGGTGCAGAAAAATTACGCAATAAAGAAACAACGGGATGCGCAGTTATACCGCTAAATTCAATACTTGCTTGTGCCTGATCAAACAAATACACACCATCTTTTACTGAGTTTTCAACCAAAGCTTCAGACTGCAAAATATATTGCTCGCCTGTTTCTGCATTGAACAATGCCAATGCAACAGGAATAGGCAATGCTTTTAAGTTTGGATATTTGGCATTGCTTTTCAGACTTTGTTTTAAATTTAAACGATAAACCTGCGCAGCCGCATCGTATTCGCCCTGCACTTCAAGCTTTGGTGTGCCTGGTTGATTGTACCAAGTCAGGAAATTAGATAAATCAACACCTGAACCTGCGCTTAAAGCATTGACCCAATCTTCAACCGTGACTGCTTGTCCATCATGACGACGGAAATATTCATCACTACCTTTACGGAATTTTTCTTTACCGAGTAAAGTCGACATCATGCGGTTAATTTCCGCACCTTTTTCATAGACTGTTGCGGTATAGAAGTTATTAATTTCTACAAAATGATCTGGACGTGGTGGGTGCGATAACGGGCCAGAATCTTCGGGGAATTGATGTGCTTTGAGCACCGCCACATCATCAATACGCTGTACTGCGGCAGACTGTAAATCTTCAGAGAAAGATTGGTCACGGAACACCGTTAAACCTTCTTTTAAACACAACTGGAACCAATCGCGGCAAGTAATACGGTTACCTGTCCAGTTATGAAAATATTCATGCGCAATCACGGACTGTACGCGCATAATTGCGGCATCTGTGGTGTATTCTTCATCGGCCAATACACATGACGTATTGAAAATATTCAGACCTTTATTTTCCATTGCGCCCATATTGAAGGCACTGGTCGCCACAATCATATAATTATCTAAATCATACGGCAGACCATAGTGTTCTTCATCCCAACGCATCGAATGTTTTAACGCTTGCATAGCAATTTTGCATTTTGGAATGTCTTTTTCTTCTGCATAAATTTCCAGTGCAACATTACGCCCTTCAGATGTCACATAATGGTCTTTCATGACTGCCAAATCGCCAATCACACAAGCAAATAAATAGCTTGGCTTTTTGGTCGGGTCTTGCCAAATCGCATAATGACGACCTTCGCCTGCTTCACCTGTTTCTAACAAGTTGCCGTTTGCCAATAACACAGGATATTTTTTATCGGCTTCAACACGTGTGGTAAATACCGACAATACGTCTGGGCGGTCAGGATAGAAGGTAATTTTACGGAAACCTTCAGGCTCGTTTTGGGTAACAAATAAATCAGAACTTGCCTGATATAAGCCTTCAAGTTGCGTATTGCTTTCAGGATGAATGATCACGATGGTTTCTAACGTGACTTGATCAGGTGCATTTGCAATGCGAAGCTGCTCACTATCTAATTGATAGTCACTTTCCGATAATTCCGTGCCATTCAAAATAATAGATTTCAATTCTAAATCACGGCCCAATAACACCAAATCGCCTGCAGTCTGACGCTGCATTTTCAATGTTGCACCCACTTGGGTGTAATCTGCATAGACTTGAATATCTAGCTCTACAGCATCTACCAAGAATGAAGGTTTTTGATAGTCTTTTAAATAGATAGTTTGGCTGGCTTCAACCATAGGATTTGCTGCAATATTCATCTTGTCCTCATTCTTTGTGGCGATGCGCTTGTTTTTGTAAAGTTGCAATGATCATACGACAACTTTCAACATCTGTCTGCGCACAATCTATTTCAGTCTTATTCAACAATGCTGATTTATATGGGCGCTCAACCCAAGCTTTTCAATCCTATCCGGATTAATCCTGTACAAGTAACATAAAAGCAGACTGTTTAAATCAATACCTGTATTGCTATTACGCGTAAATTTAATATTTTGATATGCAACTTCACTTCAAATACGACCAACACAGGCTAATTTTGATGATGATCAAAAGCACAGAAGCTTCCACTTTTCAGTACACAAGCCATGTATAATGACATATCACGATTTACTTGAGCTTCTATTTCACAATGCTACAAATTCTGCAAAAACAATTAGATGAAAGCACATTATGCCCTTTGTGTCAGGCATCTATGTATTGGGTAGAAGCAGAACAATATGAGCAGGAATTAAATTTTCACCAATGTAGTCATTGTGAACATCGCATCTTTCAAAATAGCCAACAACAAAACTGTCATTGCGCAAGCTGTACCCAACAACGCAAAAAAATCATGGCGGAAACCCGCTTGCAAGAACAACAAAAATTCAAAAAACAGGATGCACCTGAACGCGAATTAAATCAGCTGCGTTTTATAGATAAATTATTTTTATTGAGTATTTTAGATCAGCATGCACAGGAACATATTCCACATGAAGAATTTATAGATTGGGAAAAAATCAAGTATTTAAATATTACCCCCAACTATTTTTTCCAGCACGGCATGATCAAACATTTGCTAAAAGAGCAAATATTAATTGCCAAAGATTTTGCGGAAAATGCGCAGCAATATTATATCAATGTCCGTTTAGATGGTTATTCTGAACCAAGCTTATTCAGCATTGCACAACAATTACGTTATTGGTTTTATGAAAATCTGAGTATGGGCACACCGTTCAAAACAGCAGATGAAGTCAAAGATGCGCTGTATTTATTGCTGTATCAAGAGATTGTGCAGTTTATGCAATTTTATTGTCGGACTTGGGGAATACAAATTGCGGGCAACCATAGTTTTCAGAGCTTTTGCTACCGACTTTTAGATGTCTTGGCGGTTGGGCAAATTTATTACTTGGTGCAAACTGCTTTGGAATTTTTATACCAACAAAAAGCACTCAAACCGCGTAATGAAAACTTTATTAATACCAATTTACTGAAAAAGACTGTGCAGCAATACCGAGAACGGTCAGTGGCTGAAAAATGGGAGACCTCTACCCTGCCACGCCCGCCTAATTTGCCTTTCAGCTATATGAGCGAAATTTTATTCTTCCGCTTTTTGGGTTATGACGAAAGGATTTTCTTTCAACCTGTGTGGCGTTCTTGGCGAAAAATTGAAGCACGACTTAAATTTTATTCACTTAAACGCTGTATGCACTGCGGATCGGATGAACTGACTGTCGATTATGACGCAGAAAATTATGTGTCCTTATTTTGTCGCAACTGCAAACATCAAGATCATTATTTCACTCAATAAAACTTTGGTGAAGATGATGGTTACACCCCATCACTGCCCAAATTCATCATCTACTGCAGTATAGAGTCAACAGGATACGTACAGAGGATTACAGTTTTTCGATGTGATAAGCACCTAATCCACTTTTCTGTTTAGTGCTAAATTGAGTGCCGTTTCAGATAAAGTTTTACCGTCTAATTTACAAATACACATAATGCCCCAACCATCAAAATAATCAGGCGCGTGCTGCAAAAAGAAATTGGAATGTACATCTTGCGGAATTCTCAAATGCATCAGTTGCTCAAAACTTCGTGCTGGAGAATGAGTTTCATGCACATATACGCCTTCACCGCGCTTTTGAATTTCAGGATACCGTGCCGCCATAAGCTGCAAAACTTCATGATATTCCTTAGGCATAGTTTTCCCGACTCTTGGGAAAAAACTTTTAGAACGCGAAGCAAACAAAGAATAAATCTTCGGTTGATTAATGCTAATCACAAACCACAATGGAATAAATGGATTTTTTAAGCGTCGATTCAACATGGCTTTGACTGCACTTGGAATCGTCAAATTTTGTTTTTGATATTCAGACAAAAAACCCGCTCGAGAATTGACCACATGCATAGGCTGTTCATTATAATGAATCAAAATAAAAGGAATAACATTTTGCCCAACCACTTGATCTCGATCATGATATTGAATAACCGTGACTGCGATTGCATCGGGGTCATAAACAAAGGCTTTAAATTCTTCTAAACTCGAATTTGGAAAGATTTTTTGATCGAATTGATAAATTTTTTCAAAAAAATACGATTGCTGCTGCATTGAAAGCGCTTTAAAGTCAAAAACTGTTTCTATTAAATTCATAAAAACAACCCAGTTTCATATTTAAAGAGAGACGCAAAATTTTTTTAATTGGTCAATGCATTAATAATATGACACATTTTAATTACATAATTTTACAATCATTATAGTAACCCGAATTACGGATAAGAAAAGCCCTTGAAAAAAAGGTAGTTAGAGCCATTTAGAAAGTTACGACACAACCCAAAGGCTCTAACTACCATGTACGATTTTACAGAAATTTTTTGTATTGTTGAT